>NZ_DJDM01000023.1:0-147 GCF_002431085.1 Empedobacter sp. UBA5924 | reverse complement strand
TTAATTTACTTATTTTCAATTTAATGAACATCTTTATTATTTTCAATCAAATGCATAACAGTTATAATACGATCTTTGAGTTTAATAATAATTTACAATTTTTAAAATATGTAGCTTTATTTATATTGGAAAATTCAGGGAGATATC
>NZ_DJDM01000035.1:0-81245 GCF_002431085.1 Empedobacter sp. UBA5924 | reverse complement strand
TTGTTAAGGAACGACTAAATACATTGTTCACATTAAACGAAACCTCGAATTTTTTATCCAAAAATAACGCTCTCAAACCAAAAGCTGTACTCCAATTAGCGCGACTTCTTGACATGGCATCAATTGTTTTTGTTGTATAATTTGTGGTATGATTAAACAATAATGTTTTCGATTTATTCAATTCTAAATTATTTGTCAAACGAAATTCTCCATTAAATCCATCCAATACATAATTGTATTCAGGAATAATTCCTTTTGTTTTCTTGTAATACAAATCAATCGTTCCATTGACTTTCCACCATTTTACAAGCTTGAAATTTAGATTTTCACTAATTCCAAAACTCTCCGAATCAGCATAATTATATGGAATCCAATTTTGTGTATTTTCTGTTGGATTTACAACCACAATTTGATTGATTTCATCCGTAGAATTTCTGTAATATAATGTTGTAACTGCCAAATCTTTGTATGCATATTCCAACTCATAATTATACGAATAAGAAGGTTTTAATTTCGGATTTCCTTCGGCAAAAGAATAAGGAGAATAAATGGTACGAAACGGATTCAATTGTCCCATAAAAGGTCGATCAATACGACGCCCAACATTAATACTTAACGAATGATTTTCAGCAGGTTTATACATCAAATAAGCGGTTGGAAATAATCCATCATATTTATAGGTATCATGTTGATTTTCTTGCGGAGAAAAACCTTTTGCATCTGTATTTTCGTATCTCAAACCAACTTTTGCAGACCATTTTTCTGAAATATCTTTTTCAATACTCGCATAAAAAGCCAAAATATTTTCGTCATAATAAAAACCATTACTCAACTTTTCATCATAAACAGGCGACCCAGAAGATGTGTTGTAAAATAAATTATCGCTATTATTTTTCGTCCAACTATAACGTCCACCATAATTTAGTTTCCAAGTATTAACGGGATGTTCCATATCAATATTCAAACTATAATTATTTGCTTTTTGGTCGGACAAACTTTTATTTCCTTGATATTCTGTTTTATTTTCAACATCTTCTGAATTAAAAAATCGGTTTGAAGTTACACTTGTATTGTTATTATTAAAATTTACCCAATCAAAATCAAATGTCAGTTTTTTTCCGATCGTATCCATTTTATAAATCACATGATAATTCAGCGTATTGTATTTCGTGTTTCCTTTGCTTCCATTTCGATCATTCAGAATATAACTCAACAATTCATTTTTATCCAAACTATTTATCGTTGTTTTCGTGCCACCAGTTCCTTTTCGATTTCCAGCATATAAATCAACCGTAAAACCAGTCGTCAATTTATCTGAAACTTTATAATCCAATCCTAATTTTCCGCCAATATTTCTATTTTTTCCACTATTTTTTTCTCTTTCAGTCCAAACTTCATTAGTCTTTCTAAAATAAATATCAGATTGTCCAATTCCATCATATTCACCAAAACCACCAAAAATATTCGAAACTAAAGTCCATTTATTTTTTCGGTAATTAAACGATGCACTATTGTTCCAATATGGTTTGTTATAATGTTGCAATGATGACGACAAACTTCCATTCCACGAGTCTTTTTTGCCTGATTTCAGTACAATATTGAGAATTCCACTATTTCCTATTGCTTGATATTTTGCGGGTGGATTTGTAATTACTTCAATTTTCTCAATATCATCTGCACGAAGCGTTTTTAAATAATTTGTCAATTGATCACCAGACATTTCCAATAAACGATCGTCCACCATCACACGCAAATTACTTTTACCAATTATCGAAACTACATCATTATCAACCTTTACACGAGGCGCCAATTTTAGCAAATCTAATGCATCTCCGCCTTTTGCTCCCTCCGCTAAATCAGCATTAAAAACAAGTCGATCAACTTTCTTTTCTATTAATTTTTTCTGACTCTTTACAACCGTTTCATTTAATGTAATATTTTCAGTTTTAGGAAGAATAATAACGCCTAAATCCTGATTTTTTCCACATAAAATCGTTTGAGTATGAAGCAAAACACCAGCTTCTTCTATTCGAAACATATAATTTCCTTCGGCTAAATCAACTGTAAAACTTCCTTTATCATCAGTTGAAATTTCTTCAATAATTTGATCATCTTTCAGAATAATCACATCTGCTAGACTAACAGGCATTTGATTCGTATATTGCAAGCTTCCTTTATATTGTTGTTGCGCAAAAATCGAGGTCGAGGCAAATAATAAAATTGGTATATATAATTTAGACATATTAGGTTTGTTTACTATAATGACGTGTGAATTACAGAAAAGTTACATAGAAAATGAATAATAATTGAATTTGTCTTTAAAAAATAAATTAACAATGATTTAATATTTAAAGAATTTTACTACATTTCAAAAAATAATTTTAACCGATTAAAAAAATATAAATGAATGGATTTTAATGAATTAAAAAACAAATTAGTGCAATCAACCAAACAAGCCTTTTTGAAAATTTATAACGAAAATCCTTCCCAAGACCTTTACGCTTTTGCCTTGTGCAATAACGACTCGAAAATAGCTATTCATCCTTCGGCAAATTCTGTAGAACATTTGGAAAAAGTTTCGGATGAAGACGATTTTTGTTACTACAAATACGAGCCTTCTGAATGGAAATATGATTATTTAGGAGCTGAAAATTCTTTTCAAGAAATCAATCAAATGTGTAAAGAAATCGTTGATGAACACGACGATGACGAAGATTGGTTTTATCAATTTCAGAATAAAATTAATGAAAAATGTATCGAAGTTTTAGAAGAATTAAAGAATGAAAATTTCTTTTCTAAATTAATTGGTAAAGATATTTTCTTAAACTTTTCTGTAATTGATGATGATTTGAACAAAGAAAAACAACAAAAAATTATTACGCAATTGAATGATAATTCGTACAAAGAAGATTATTTTGAATGGATGACAACTTGGGGTAAAAACAAAAAAAGAGCTTTATAAAAAGCTCTTTTTTTGTTTGATAATATTTCTTCTAAAAGTTTAGATTTCTTTTCTCAATCTCGCAACCGGAATATTTAGTTGTTCGCGATATTTTGCAATTGTACGACGAGCAATTGGATAACCTTTTTCTTTTAAAATTTCGGTTAATTTTTCGTCTGTCAAAGGTTTACGTTTGTCTTCATCTGCAATTACATCTTGTAAAATTCGTTTAATTTCGCGCGTCGAAACTTCTTCACCTTCATCATTTGTTAACGATTCTGAGAACAAATCTTTTATCAAAAATGTTCCGTAAGGCGTTGTGACATATTTAGAATTCGCTACACGAGAAACTGTCGAAATATCCATTCCAATTCTGTCTGAAATATCTTTTAAAATCATCGGTTTAATTTTCGTTTCATCTCCTGTTAAGAAATACTCTTTTTGAAATTTCATAATCGCTTCCATCGTGTATAAAAGCGTGTTACGGCGTTGCTGAACCGCATCAATAAACCATTTCGCAGAATCTAACTTTTGTTTGACAAACATCACAGCTTCTTTCTGTTGATTCGATTTATTTTCGGTTTTTTTGTATGTATCTAACATTTCTGCAAACGCACTCGAAATTTTCAATTCTGGTACATTACGTCCATTTAACGACAATTCTAAATCGCCATCGTTGATATGAATCGTAAAATCTGGCGTTATTTGCTCTACAATTTTACTACTACTCGAAAATGATTTTCCTGGTTTTGGATTCAAACGTTCAATCTCCGAAATTGCATCACGCAACTCATCATCATCCGCATCATATTTTGCCATCAATTTCGAATAATGCTTTTTCGTAAATGCATCAAACGATTCTGAAATTAATTTTTCTGCTAACTCTACTGCTTCTGTTTGATTTTTATTTTCTAATTGAATCAATAAACATTCTTGCAAATCACGCGCACCTACACCAACTGGATCCATTCGTTGAATATAATTAATCAACAAATTTTCGACCTCTTCTGGCGAAGTGTAAATATTTTGCGAGAATGCTAAATCGTCAACCAACGATTTAATATCACGACGCATATAACCATCATCGTCAATATTTCCTAAGATAAATTCAGCAATTTGAAATTGTTCCGAAGTTAATCGATTCGTATATAATTGTGATGTCAAAAACTCGATAAAGCTCTCTCCTTGCGCGTAAGGAACAGATTTATCTTCGTCATCATCACTATAATTATTCGTATACGTTTTATAATTTGGGATGTCATCATCGCTCAAATAATCATCAATATTGATGTCACTTGTGTCAATCACTTGCTCGTCGCCAAAATCATCACTCTGATTGTCCCATTCTTCCTGTTCTCCTCCGTAATCTTCATCATATTCAGAAGATTGATCATCCAAAGCAGGGTTTTCTTCCAACTCTTCCTTTACGCGTTGTTCAAAAGCAACCGTAGGAAGTTGAACCAACTTCATTAATTGGATTTGTTGTGGCGATAGTTTTTGTTGTAATTTTAAATTTAATTCCTGCTTTAACATATTTTGGGTTTTGGCTTATATAAAAAACGGATTTAGCTTAAAGTTACAATTTTTAAGCATAAATCCGTAAAAATATTTTGATTAAAATTCAGCGTTATTCGGTGTTCTAGGGAAAGGAATTACGTCACGAATGTTACCCATTCCTGTAACGAATAATACCAAACGCTCTAAACCTAAACCGAAACCTGAATGTGGCACAGAACCGAAACGTCTTGTGTCACGGTACCACCATAATTCTTCTTTATCAATTCCGAATTTTTCCATTTTTTCGTCTAAAACTTCTAAACGCTCTTCACGTTCAGAACCTCCGATAATTTCTCCGATTCCAGGGAATAAAACGTCCATTGCGCGAACTGTTTTTCCATCATCATTCATACGCATGTAAAATGCTTTGATTTCTGCAGGATAATCAAATAAAATAACTGGCGTTTTGAAATGTTTCTCAACTAAATAACGTTCGTGTTCTGATTGTAAATCTGCTCCCCAACCTTCGATTGGATATTTGAATTTACCTTTTTTATTTGGTTTAGAATCTTTTAAGATATCTATTGCTTCTGTATAAGTTAAACGAATGAATTTGTTATTTAAAACATATTCTAAACGCTCAATTAAACCTAATTCAGAACGCTCTGCTTCTGGTTTTTGTTTTTGTTCTTTGTCAAAACGTTCAGCTAAGAATTTCAAATCATCTTTACACGTTTCCATTGCATAAGTGATAACAGATTTCATAAAATCTTCTGCCAAATCCATATTTTGATCTAAACGGAAAAACGCAACTTCTGGCTCAATCATCCAGAATTCAGCTAAGTGACGAGAAGTATTCGAGTTTTCTGCACGGAAAGTAGGTCCAAATGTATAAATTTTCCCTAATCCCATTGCTGCTGTTTCTCCTTCTAACTGTCCAGAAACCGTTAAGTTAGTCGATTTACCAAAGAAATCTTGTGTATAATCTACTTTACCTTCTTCATTTTTAGGTAAGTTTTCCATATCCAAGTTTGTGATATGAAACATCTCTCCTGCTCCTTCAGCATCAGATCCTGTAATAATTGGCGTGTTGATGTAAACGAATCCATTTTCGTTGAAATACTTGTGAATCCCGAACATTAACGCGTTACGAACACGCATAGTTGCAGCAAAAACATTTGTTCTGAAACGTAAATGTGCTTGCTCACGCAAAATCTCTAAACTGTGTTGTTTTGGTTGTAAAATTGTTCCTTTTAAATCATCAGATGGCGCAGTTCCTAAAATTTTGATTTCTTTCGCAACAATTTCAATCTCTTGACCAGCTCCTTCACTTTCTACCACTTCTCCTTTTACTTGTAAAGAAGCTGCTGTAGAAATTTGTTTTATAATTGATTCGTCAAAATTTTCGAAATCTACTACTACTTGAATATTATTAATTGTAGAACCGTCATTCAACGCGATGAAACGATTACTTCTGAACGATCTTACCCATCCATTTACAACTACTTCCTGTAGCAACAAATCCTTGCCTTTTTCTAATAAGGCTTTAATTCCGTACGATTGCATAATTTTTTAATTTATCCTTACAAATTTAGTTATTATTTAAAGTTATAAAAATTATAGGCATAATTTTTGCGAATATTTTTCAACCAACCTAAAAATCCTTTACAATTTCAATGAAAATGTAAAGGATTTTTGATTTTAGTTTATTTTTTGAAGTGAAATTATTCTAGTTCTTAGATTCAAAACGCAAAAGAAGTTCATTTATTCTTTGAATAAGAACTTTATCAGAATTATTATTTTGAATTAAATAATCTACATAATTTTTTAATTCGTAAAATTGACTATCAGTTTTAATTTGATCTTTCTCAATTATCTTTTCGATTCTTTTAAAATATGATTCAAAAATATCAATGTCATAATTGGTTGTCTTTATCAAATATTCATTAAAACCAAAATCTCTATCTTCGATAAAATCAGACGTTAAATCTTTAAACCAGTTTTTTAAAATAGTTAATTTTCTTTTTGAATAATACTCCTCTGTTTGAGTTTTTAGACGAATATATTCATCTTTCATTTCATTATTAAAAGCAAGATGAACAATATAATAATCTATAGTCGCAAGTACTAAATCTCTATATTTTTTAAGTTCAAACTCTTTATTCATAAATTTAAATCAATATATACGATTCTGAAACGAGTCCAGAATGACAAAATCTAAATACCTACAAGAAATTCAAATTAACAGTTAATTTTAAGTAGAAATTATCTTGGAATTTTTCTTCTGAATAAGCTCCTAAACGGTAAAATGCTCCTAAACCAAATGTTTTGAAAATTAAATTGTTTACCTCAACACCTGTTTCGTGATAATAATGATTTAAGGTTTTGAACTCTAAATTTTGATGATCTGCTCTATCTTTCATATCACCCAAAACTCCACGGTAAACGAATTGCGGGAAAATAATTTTGTTTCCAACTTTAACACCAGCAAAAATATGTTTCAACTGAAATGATACAAATCGATCCGAATAAAATTCACCTGGACGCATTGTTTCGAAATTCGTTAAACCTCCTACTCCAAAATTCAAAAAGTCATTTCGTTTTGCATTCCCTTGTCCTTCGAACAAATTCATCAACGGCATTTTTCCTTCAACCCAACCCGCATTTACATTGAAATTTGTTTTACCAACTCGCGTATCAAACACATCAAAATAAGATACATTAAAACGAAGTGGATCATAATCAGAATTGAAAATATCCCAATATTTCGTCAACGTTGCATAGAAAACAGATTTCCCGCTATTCACCGTCACTTTTCCGTAAGGCGTGCGGATAAACTTGTCTTTTGGCGCAAAACGAATCGCTAATTGCGTGTTATACAAATCGTACCAACCAATATTATTCAGGAAAGAATAATCAAATTCTGCTTGTTGTTTTTCGTAATTCGCCGAAATATTGAAAGTTACATTTTTGAAAATATCTTGCTCATATCCAAACGAATAACGCTTATATGAAAAATATTCGTGGTTATAAATATTACTAAAAGCTCCAGAAATTAGACGTGTATAGTTCGATTGTAATAAAATTGGTGTTTTCCCAGAAGCTGAAACATCTTGCGAGTATTTTGCGAAAATTCGACCCGAATAAGGTTTGTTTACATAATAATCTCCACCAAATCCAAACTTAAATGTTTCATCTTTGAAACCATAAGCCGAATAAGCATTCAACGAATATTTATCGCTCCAATTTTCATTTGTATTAAACGCAGCACCAAGTCTGAAACCCTCGTAATCATTAAACGCTAAGATTTTTGTTAGATCTAAATCAACTTTTCCTAACGATAATTTTCCTCCAGAATTGATGATTCGCGTCAATTTCATTTGACGTTCTAACTTATATTTATCGCCAATACTATCAATTGTCGTGTAAGTATTTCGCTCTTTGTTCGATAATGACGAATCACGGTAATCTTCCATCACATTGTCCCATTTCTTTTCGTTCATATTTTGAAAAGAAATTTCGTCTTCGTAACCTAAAAATTCGTTGCGTTTGAAATGCGCTGGATTTTGAATATCCTTGAAAGTTGTTTCGAGATTAATCCAAATTTTTTCTTTTTTATCAATAAAATCATCGTCAGCTAGTTTCTCTGTAATCTTGAAATTACCAGCTTCCATACGATATTTTTGTTGATTTGGAATCCAAGAACCATTATTCAATTTCCAATCTGCTTCTAATTCGGCAACATAATTTGAAATCGTATTTTCTGCTTCAATTTTAATTAATGCATACGTTCTATCATCAATCCAAAGTGTTCCTTTAATTTGTCTTTTATCCGTTTTGATCGACGGAAAAAAGCTAATAACAGCCGTTTTTCGTCCATCAATAAAAATATCTTCTTTGAAACCATAACGGTAATGCGAAAGACCTTCGCGACTCACTGGATTAATAATTCCTTTGAAGAAAAAGTTGATTTTATCTTGATCAAAATTGAACGCAATTGGTTGCATCGCCAAATATTCGTACAAAGGCGAACGCATTCCAGAAATACGAGAAGATTGTACAATATTTTTTAGTCCAAAACGCTTTGAAACTTTGTGATCCATTGCACGTTCTCCCAAAAATAAATGACTATTGTCTAACAATTTTTTCCATTGATTGTTGACAGAATCTTTGTGATTTTGGGGTTGAATAATATACGGAATCGAATCGTTATTTACTGTACTCCAAAATTTTGTGTATGATTTTAGGAAAATATTTCCGCCATTTCTGATTGTATTTTTGGATTGATTGCGAATTGCTTTGATAATCAAATTACGACCAACGGAATCATTTGTCGTAAAACTAACCTCATCCAAACTAATGAAAGAAGGTTTCATCATAATTTCGACCAACTTTTTACCATCAGTCTGAATACTTTCCGAGAAATATCCGTTTTTGATTACATCAATAAAATGAACAGAATCATTGATATCCAATTCTCCTAATTCGTCTGTTTGACCTAGGAATTGTTTGGTATCACTATAAACATTAGCACCTGTTAAACGAAATTCGTCTTGAGCATCGAATACTCTTACTTTAATTTGAGCAAATGTGGCAATTGAGATACAGAAATTTAGCAGGAATATATAATTCTTCATCGTTTGAAATTGATTATGCAAATAAATAAAAAAAGCAGCGAAACGCTGCCTTAAAATATTTTTTTTTCAAGAAAGATTAAACTTTCATGATTTCAGCTTCTTTTTTCGTTAAAGCTTCTTCTAATTTCTTAGAAAACTTGTCTGTTAATCCTTGTACACGTGTTTCGTAATCTTTCACCATGTCTTCAGAAGCTTCTTTTACAGCTTTCAATGCTTTATTGGCATCTTGACGTGCATTACGAAGTGAAATTTTAGCGGTTTCCATGTCCGATTTAGCCATTTTCACTAACTCTTTACGGCGTTCTTCAGTTACTGGAGGAATACTGATAATGATTGTATCTCCATTGTTAGAAGGTGCAAAACCTAAATTAGCATTGATGATTGCTTTTTCGATTTCGTGAATTAAATTTCTCTCGTATGGTTGAATGCTCAATGTCATTGCATCTGGTGTATTTACATTTGCAATTTGAGTTAACGGAGATAAACTTCCGTAGTAATCAACACGAACTGAACTTAACATTGCAGGAGTAGCTTTACCTGCTCTTAATTTGTCGAATGCAACCTCTAAGTGACTTACAGTTCCCTGCATTTGCTCCTTAGCCGTTTCTAAAATAATATCTAATTCTTCCATTTCGGGATTTATTTATTTGTTACTAGAGTACCTACGTTATCTCCTAAAATTAATTTTTTCAAGTTACCATCTGTATTCATATCAAATACAATAATAGGTAAATTATTTTCTTCACTCAAAGTAAAAGCTGTCATATCCATTACTTTTAAGTTTTTATCGTAAACTTCTTGATAAGAAATTGTTTCGAATTTCTCTGCTGTTGGATCTTTTTCTGGATCTGCAGTATAAATTCCATCAACACGAGTTCCTTTCAAAATAACATCAGCTTGCGTTTCAATTGCTCTCAAAACGGCTGCTGTATCTGTTGTAAAATATGGATTTCCTGTTCCTGCACCAAAAATTACGACACGACCTTTTTCTAGATGACGCGTTGCTCTTCTTTTGATAAATGGTTCTGCGATTTGCTCCATACGGATAGCCGTTTGTAAACGCGTATTAACGCCAGCATCTTCCAAAGCTCCTTGCAATGCCATACTGTTAATCACAGTTGCTAACATTCCCATATAATCTCCTTGTACACGATCCATACCAGAAGCAACACCTTGTACACCTCTAAAAATATTACCACCTCCGATTACGATTGCCACTTCGCAACCAAGTTCAGCAACTTCTCTAATTTGTTGCGCATATTGTTTCAGCATATTTGGATCGATACCATATTGTAAATCTCCCATTAATGCTTCACCACTCAATTTAAGTAATATTCTTTTGTATTTCATCTTGTCAAAGGTTTTCTTTTGCAAATATAATTTTTCTATTCTGATTTATCCTAACGTTCGAAAATGTCAAACGCATTTTTTGTTGTAATTGCTGCAATTTCAGCTGGTGTTTGATGGTAAATATCGACCAACTTATCACAAACATGTGTCAAATAACTACTTTCATTACGCTTTCCACGAAACGGAACAGGCGCTAAATAAGGTGAATCTGTTTCGAGAACGATATGTTTGATATCAAAATCTCCTAAAAATTGATCTATTTTACCATTTTTGAAGGTTACAACTCCACCAATTCCTAATTTCAAATTGAAGTCTATTGCGCGTTGTGCATCTTCTTTTGTTCCAGAAAAGCAATGAAAAATTCCGAATAATTTTTCATCTTTCACTTCTTCTAATACTTCAAAAACTTCGTTGAAAGCATCACGGCAATGAATTACAATTGGTAAATTCTTTTCTTTCGCCCATTCAATCTGCGTTTTGAAAGCATCTTGTTGCGTTTGTAGAAATTCTTTTTCCCAATACAAATCGATTCCGATTTCGCCAATCGCCTTAAATGGACGTTTATCAATCCATTCGCGCACATGAGCCAACTCCTCTTCTATCGTATCTGGATGAACCGAACACGGATGCAAACCCATCATCGCAAACATCGAATCTTGATGTTGACTTTCTAATGTCAACATTCTATCCGTATAACTTTTATCAATTGCTGGCAAATAAAATCGCTCTACTCCATTTTGCTTTGCTCGTGCAATTACTTCATCTATATCATTCTCGAATTGCTCCGAATATAGATGTGTATGTGTATCAATTAACATGTTTTATTTTTGATTTCAAAAGTTCTTTTTCAGCTGAAAAATCAAGTTGATTTCCTTTTTCTAATGCATTTATCAATTCAATCGTTTTTACTAAAAATTGTTGATGATTTTCTGATTCTTCATTAAAAGGACGATGATTAATCGCTGAAATAATTTTGTTTATTTTTTGAATAATTGTTTGCGTTGGTTGCTCGAAATAAGTTTCCGAAAACTTTTCCCAAATATAATCAACCGCTTGTTTCGATGGATGAATCAAATCTTCTTTGAAAAAACGATAATCTCTCAAATCATCCAAAACCAATTCATAAGATGGAAAATATTCAACTTGATTATTTTGAAGACTTAATTGATATAAAGCATCCAACAGTCTAGCTTTACTTACATTATTTTCGATCATTCCATCTTTTGTATGACGAACAGGACTAACTGTTGTAATGATGCGAATAGTTGGATTAATTTTCTTCAAATCTGAAACAATCAATTCCAACGATTTTAGATTATCTTCTGTTGTTAATAATCTTTTTTCAAATTGTTTTGCCTCAACTTTATGACAATTCGCGACAACTTGATTTGAAGTTTTCCATTCATAAATCCACGATGTTCCCAATGTAATCATCAACACATCACAAGAATGAATGTAATCATGAACCTGATTGATTGTTGAATTTAATTCCTCTAAAACAGCTTCTTTCGTCAACGCATTAAACGACGAATGTACATCGAAACAGAAAAATTCTTCTCCATTTTGATGTACATCAGCTGTTGTAAAATATTTTTTATGAATGCTTCTTTCTATTAAATTTTGAATGGAATGTGAATTAAAAATCACTCCAAATGGATTAATTAATCCATCAAACTTTAAATCGGTCAAACGCTTTCCAATTTCATCTGAAAAACAAGAACCTATCGTCAATATTTTGTGTTGATGATTGAGTTTAAAATCAGAAGATTGAATTTGAAAAGACGTTCGAAATTGCATTTTTTATCCTTGTCGATCAATTAAAACTTCGCTTAATTCTCTCAAATAAGATTTACGTTCTTCTGGAACATCAATTTGATCCAAATAGCTGTGCGCTTTATTCGTATATTCTCTAATTAACGTTGAAAGTTTACGGTTAACATTCAGTTTTCTGAATAATTTTTCTACCGCATATACCTTATCGATATTATCTGTATTTGAACTATACCAATATAATAATTCCTCTTTTTCTTCTTCGTTTGCCGCTTCTAAAGCAGAAATGTAAAGAATCGTTTTCTTATTCTCGAAAATATCTCCAGCGTGTTTTTTACCTAAATGTTCAAGGCTACCAAAAACATCCAAATAATCATCTTTCAATTGATACGCGATTCCTAAATTCAAACCATATTGGTACAATTTATCTGAATCCTCCTCCGAAGCATTTCCAATCATTGCGCCTAATTTCAAAGCACAACCAAGTAAAACACTCGTTTTTAGAGAAATCATTTTGATGTAATCTTCGTATGAAACATTCAATTTTGTTTCATAATTCACATCCAATTGCTGTCCTTCACAAACTTCTAAAGCAGTTTTAGAAAATAATCTTGTCGAACGTTTAAATAATTCTGGTTCTAAATCTTCTAAATATTGATATGCTTTTACCAACATCGCATCACCAGAAAGAATCGCTGTATTTAATCCAAATTTTTCGTGAACTGTTGGTTTACTTCTTCTTAATGAAGCATTGTCCATAATATCGTCGTGCATCAACGAAAAATTATGAAAAAACTCAATCGCTAACGAAGGTTTCAACGCTTTTTCAACTTCACCATCAAACAAATCAGTTCCCAATAAAGTCAAAATTGGACGAATTCTTTTACCACCAATATTCAAAATATAATCCATCGGTTCGTATAATTCTTCTGGATTTTTAGAAAATGGATTTTTATCGATTGTTTCGGCAATTAATTCGTGAAATTTATCAAATGAGTACATAGTTTGATTTTTGTAAAAATTAAGTTTTGGCAAATATAACTAAGAATGATTGATTTTGGGTTGTTTTCTTTTATTTTTGATTGAACCTAAAAATTCGTTTCCGACAATCAAATACAAAAGAATTTGACCAATAATCGCCGCAATAAAATAAGGATGACCTTTTTGTAAAACAATCTCAGCACTTTGCAGCAAAGGAATTGTCCAAAAATAAGTGGAAACAATTACTAAAAGCAACGCATTAAGCCTAAAAATCCAGATTTTATTCATTTTATATGTTCCGAAATGGATAAATAAAGCGCCCAAAAAAGTATAAGCCAATACCTCAAAAAATTCATTCAGCACAAATTGTTCTCTAAATAAGCCAAAAATATCTTTGTGACTTACAAACAAAAATTCTTCAGGAACAAGATAACTCCAATGGTTTGCAATAAAAAATAAAACAAGATTTAGCATCAAAACAATCGTCAATTGATCTTTGAATTGATCAACAAACATTGAATAATACTTGAACTTTGAGATTGATTTCTTTGATTTCATTTAACGAAATAATTCACTTACAATTTGATACGATTTTCGTTTTGCTTTTTGATCAAAAACATTTGTTGAAACCATGATTTCATCAATTTTAGATTCAAAAATAAATTCATCAAAACTCTGCGCCAAAGCACCTTTACTTCCAATAAAAGACAAAGCTGTCATTCCTTTTAGCATATATTTTTGCTCAGGCGAAGCTAATTCTAACTGTGTTTTTTCTGGCGGAACAATTGGCTGACGTTTATCGGTAATAATATTCAAAAAACCTTGGTACATCGACATCGATAAATAATGCGCTTCTTCGTCTGTATTCGCCGCAATTACATTGACACAAGCAATCGTATAAGGTTCTTGCAAAAATTCTGAAGGTTGAAATTGAGAACGATAAATCTCTACCGCATTATAAAATTGTTGTGGCGCAAAATGCCCCGCAAATGCATAAGGTAAACCTAATTTAGCCGCCAAAAAAGCCGAATCTGTACTTGATCCCAAAATATAAATCGGCACATTTGCTCCTTCTCCAGGAATCGCACGCACTTTACTTTCTTTATTATCTAAACTAAAATAGTTTTGTAGATTTTTGATTTCAGCTTCGAAATCGTAATTCATAAAATTATCTCCTCTACGCAAAATAGAAGCTGTTAATTGATCAGTTCCTGGCGCACGACCTAAACCTAAATCGATACGATTTGGATAAAGCGCATCCAAAGTCCCAAATTGTTCTGCAACTGATAAAGCAGTATGATTAGGTAGCATTATTCCTCCCGAACCAACTTTAATTCTTGAAGTTCCATTTGCTACATAGCCTATTAATAAAGAAGTTGCCGCGCTCGCTACATTCTGCATATTATGATGTTCAGATAACCAATAACGGCTATACCCTATTTCGTCTACAAATTTTGCGTTATCTAACGTGTTTTTGAACGTTTGATTTAATGTATCTCCTTCTCTTACATAAGCCAAATCCAACACTGAGTAGTTTATTTTTCTCATCCGTTCTTTTCTAATTAAAATATTAAACTAAATTACAAAGAAAAAAATTCAAAAAAAATTCCCCCATAACATACATTATGGAGGAGATAATTTTGTAATTGGATTTATAAATAGGTTTAAGTAGTTGAAGAGTCTAAAATTTTTAATTAATAGTTTGATGATAGATTAGTAATCTTTCGAGATACTTAATTCAAAAATAGATAATAAAAAAAATAAATACTCAATTTAGAGGGGGGACAACTGGGGGGACATTTCATATTCATCTAAATATCAATACTTTGAAAATGAAGTAAAACATAAAAATAATTCAATTTTTTGTTAAGATTTACAATTTTTTCGGTCTATATTTGAAAAAATAATATATTGAAAGTTTCTATTTTTTTTACGCTCCTACTCTTTCCTTTTTTATTTTTATCATCATTTAGTTCTATTAGTAAAAATGATGAACGTATTCTTATTGAAAAAATCATCGAACAGAATAAAAATGTGACAGATACTATTCAATTGCAAAATAATTTCAAGAAATTAGATATCTCATCAACTTCTTTTTTATCAAAAAGTCTAAAATCAATTTATCAAGTTTATTTAGCTAATCTCTATGCACAAACCAACGATAAATTAAACAAAAAAAGTAATTCGTTATTTGAGTCTGCATTAAAAGTTTCAAAAAATGTTAACTCACCAGAATTACAAATTTGGGTGAATACACAATATGGGTATTACTATTATAATTTTAGCCAATATCAAAATGCTTATCCATATTTTATGGAAGCATCAAAACTTCTCGACTTAACAAAAGATGAGGATATTTTTTCTAAAAGTGATGTTTACAAAAAGAATGCATTCTACTTTATGAATGTAAAAGAATTTGATAAAAGTGAAAAATATCTTTTGTTAGCTTTAAAATATACCAACAAAAAAGACCACGAATATGGAACAATTCTGAATGCGATTGGTCATGTTTTTATGAATAAAAATAATATTAATAAAGCAAATAATTACTTCGAATTAACAAAAGAATATGCAATTCAAAATAAGGACGAAATTCGATATGCAAAAGCTTTAGGTGATATTGCCTCTATAAATATTCTCAACAAACAGTACGATTTAGCGATTGATAATTTGAAAAAAGATATTGAAATTTCTAAAAAATTAAAAAACGCTCGAAATTTAATGTACGCTAATATTCAATTGGGAAAATTGTACTTGCAATTAAATCGAATTGATGATGCTAAAATAATTTTGAATGAAGCAAAAGAATATGCTTCTCAGAAAATTTATTTGAACAGTTTTGAATATGACATTTATAAAATCTTATTAGAAATTGCTGTAAAAAACAATAATATCAATGAGGAGTTAATTAGCCGAAGAAAACTAGATGAATTGGAGTTAGAGTTGCAAAAAACTGATGGCCAAAATGTGATTAATGAAATTAATTGGAAAATTCAACAAGATAATTTCAACTTTAAATTTGAAGCAGAAAAAGCAGAACAAGAGAAAACAACCATCCTAAAAAATGCATTATTTCTTATTTCTTTTCTATTAATCATTATCATTTTATTTGTAATAATTTCTTATCGTCGAAAAATAAAAATACAAAATTCTACATACGATAATAAAATATTATCTATTCAAAATGAAAAACTTAAATCTGAAAATAAATTAAATAAAACTGCTCAAACTTTAGAATCTTATAAAACTTATTTGTCTGAAAAGAATAAACAAATAGTTACATTAAAAAATGAAATCAATTCTATTTCCAATTCAAGTACCATAAACAAAGAAAAACAATATAATGAATTAGTTAATCTCTTAGATTCGCATTTAATGACAGACGAAAGTTGGGGAAATTTCAAAAATATTTTTGCTCATGAACAAAACGATTTTGTAAAATATCTTTCTCAAAATTTTCCATCTTTAACCGAATCTAATTTGAGAACTATTTATTTGTTAAAATTAGGCTTGAACAATTTAGAAATTTCGCAAATCTTAGGAATTTCGGCTGATTCAGTCAAAAAAGCGAAACAACGCTTAAAAAAGAAATATAAAAATTTTGATCAAATTTTTCAAGATTAAGAAAATAGGAGATAAAAAAGATGATTTACTAAATAGTAAATCATCTTTTCACTATTACTTCAACTCGAAGAAATCTCGTTTTCCTATTTTAATTTTAGTTTCGGTTTTTAATTCAAAATCATCAAAAGCATCCATTTTTTTCTCTCCATTAATTTGTACTGCACCGCTTTCTATCAAACGTCTGATTGCATTTCTCGATAAATCTTTCTTTAATTGATGACAAACATCTAACAATGTAATATTATCATTCTCAAAGTTTAAAGAACTAATTTTAACAACTTCGAAAACTCTATTTTCATCATTTCTTTTCTGAAATTGATTGTTAAAAAATTCTTCTGCTTGTTCAGCTTCATTTACAGAATGGTATTGAATAATAATATTTTTTGCAACTAATTTCTTAATTAACATTGGATTATCTGTTTTTAATCGCTCATTCAAATTCATTTTTTCTTCAATAGAAAAATCCGTTGCTAACGCAATATATTCTTCTAATAAATCATCTGGAATAGACATTGTTTTCCCAAACATTTCATTTGGTTCATCCGTCAAACCAATAATATTATTCAACGATTTACTCATCTTTTCTTTTCCATCGGTTCCTCTCAAAAGTGGCATACACATTACAATCTGAGCAGCTTCTCCATTGGTTTCTTGCAATTGTCGTCCCATTGTACAATTAAATAATTGATCCGTTCCTCCCATTTCGATATCAGCACTTATCTGAACAGAATCGTATGCTTGTAAAATCGGGTAAACCAACTCATGCATTGCAATCGGCGTATTTTCGGTGAAGCGTTTATTAAAATCATTTCGATGCATCAGTTGTGCAACCGTAACTTTTGACAACAACTGAATAATATCCGAAAAAGGTAAATGATCTAACCAGTCTGAATTAAACACAATTTCAGCCTTATTCACATCAATAATTTTTGACAATTGATTAATGTAGGTTTCCGCATTGTTCTGAACTTGTTCTGCATTCAGCGGTTGACGACTTTTATTTTTTCCTGTTGGATCTCCAATCTGAGCTGTAAAACTCCCAACCAAAATAACTATTTGATGTCCCAAATCTTGAAATTCTTTCAATTTCTTCAATACAACGGCGTGACCAAGATGTAAATCTGGTGCGGTAGGATCAAAACCTAATTTGATTCGTAATGGTCGATTTTCTTTTTCAGCTAATTTTAATTTTTCTTCCAATCCATTTTCTGGTAAAAAAATAGCTACATTTTCCTTTAAACTTTTTAAATTTTCCATGATTTTTTTTAAATAAAAAAAGCCCGAGCAAAACTGCTCGGGCTTGTAGATTATGATTAAATTTTTGACGTACAAAATTAATACGAAGTATACACATAGTCTACCCGAGCAAATATTGTACGATAATAAGTGCTAAAAAACGGTAAACGTAATATGTGTTGCAAAAACTTCATTTATAATGCAAAGGTAAGAATAGTTTTGAGAATAGAAATTTTCGTTCAAAAAATTATCTTAGACAATAATTCTATAGAAAAACCTTTATAAAAGTTTTTCGTAATAACTTTGTGTAAATTATTATAGAATGAGCAATAAAACTGCTAAAACAAATGTAGTACGAATTTTAGACACACACAATATTTCGTACGAATTGCGCGAATATGAAGTTGATGAAGAACATATTGATGCTTTGCATGTTGCAAATTCATTGAACGTAAATCCGGAAGGAATTTATAAAACTTTGGTTTTGAAAGGAAATATAGAACCATTTTTAGTTGCCGTAATTCCTGCAAACACACATCTTGATATGAAAAAATTTGCGAAAATTTCTGGTAATAAAAACTGCGAAATGCTTCCTTTGAAAGATTTGCTGAATGTTACAGGTTATATTCGTGGTGGTTGCTCACCTATCGGAATGAAAAAGCAATTTCCTACTTACATAGAAGAACTGGCTGTTTTGCAAGATCAGATTTGTATTAGTGCAGGAAAAAGAGGTTTACAAATTATTCTAAACCCCGAAGATTTAAGAAATTTGATTGAGGCTAAATTTGAAGATATTACACAATTTGATTCATAATTTATTTACTATTCAGAATGATTTTTTCTAAAATAGTTGGAAATTTTGCTTCATCTTCAAACGTCAAATCTGGATTTGCATACACAATAATTCCATTTTTATCAATCACATAAGTTGCTCTATTATTGTAACCTAAACGATTATAAGAATTATACATCAACGAAATTGCATAATTCTCATCATTCAAATACGTAATATTATTTGTTCGCAAAGCTGATTTCCATAATTCTAACAACGGATTTGTAGAACTAGAAACTGCGTAATTTTTTACATTTTGTAACAATGGATTATGATCGATTAATTGAATTTGAGCAGCACAAGTCATTGCTGCTTTCGTATCAATTGACGTAAAATCAGGCAAAATTTGTCCACTAAACGCCGCAGGATAAAACGTTAAAACTTTAAAAGTCGATTTATCATTCAAAAATTTATCTGTCGAATTAGTCTTATAATTCGGTCCATTCAAAATAAAATCTGGTGCTTTATCACCAACCTTCAAGGTTTTATTTTCTGTGATATTTACTTCTATGTTATCGATTTTAGACGTTCTTTTAATCAATCTTTCCAAAGGTTTCAGATGTTCGCCTTGCGCACGATAATCATTATCTCGCATCAAAATTTTATTGTTTTGATCCACTAGAAAAAGAATCGAACTTTCTACTAAAACATTGTTAGAATTTGACGTTGGAATTATACTCGAAATTGAATTTTGCTTAAAAGGTTTCAACCCTATTGCATTGTAAATTTTTCCAACTTCATCATAAATTACCTTCGTTCCATCCAACTTATTTTGATTAGTCGTTTCATTAAAAGCAAACGTTTGCTGCGGTTCTTTACTCCATTTATTATCTTCATTTACAATATAAATCACATCAATTTTTGGTGGATTTTGAGACGAAAATGCCAAATTCTTCACAAAATAATAATTCAGCGAAGTTGTCATCATGCTCGCATACGGATTCGTTTTGTATAAACTTGGCGTAAATACAATAATTTTAAAGTTTGAAGATTGATTGATATTTTCAATTTTATTAATCGGAAACTGAGCGCCAACATTCAAATTTTGAGCTTTTGTAAAACAAAAACCACATATAATTAGTACTATCGAATAGATTCGTAACATAAAACGTTTATTTTAAATAAACTAATAAAAACTACCACAAGATAACTAAAATTCTACTTTCTCAAAAAAACTATTCATTAAATTCTCATTAGAATTGACGATTAACTTTTGAAATTATCAAGTTTTTTTTGCAGTAAATCAGTTACCTTTGTGTTGATTTTTAATTTAAAATTTACACAAATGGAATTCAATGTTAGCAATGCTTTGAAACAATTAAATAATGATTATTCAGAAGATAAGGCGTCAGAAATTATCGAAAATCTATTGTATAATTCAACTGATTTTTCTGATGAAGACCATGAAATAATCGATCAATTGGGTGATAAATTTCTACGAATTGCTGCACAAATTTTTGTGGAAGATTTGGCGTATGATTTCAATACTTTGGTGAATTATTGGGAAGCTTTTATTGGACAATTAACAGAAGAACAATCTCAAAACTTATTGAATTTCGCTATTGAACAAACAGATACAGAATTTGTAGAAGATTTTATTATTGGATACCGAAAATTTTATTCAAATCCCAAAGAAAGTATTACATTTTTCAATAAACTGAATGAAGACGAATTTTACGAAATTAAATTCTTCAAAGCACGTTGTTATGAGGTTTTAGGTGAAAATGAAAAAGCTGTGGAAGCTTATAATAGTTACTTAAATTCTGCACATTTCAAAAAAGAAGAAAATGCTGAACAAGCTGCTGTAAACGAGTTTTATATTAGTCATAGCATTGCGCCTTTGTTAGTGAGCATGAAAAAATATGATGAAGCCAAAACTTACTTTGATCGTGTTTTAGGAAATATCGATTTCGAAGATTATTTAGCTAATTTTGAAGGTTCTAATCAACAAGAAATCAAAAGTTTCTTAGAGGATTATGTAACAACTTTGGAAGAAACTGAAGATAAAACAACTGCTGAAAAAATTTCAAAAAAAATAATGCAATATTTTTCTTAGAATTACAACATTCGGAAATGTAGTATTGATTTTTTAGCAAATATTCATAAATAGGTAAATTTAATATTTTCTTAACATTAATATAAATTCTATCTATTTGAGTATAAAAAAATAAATATAAATTTATTTATCAAATTAAGAAATCTACCTACCTTTGTACCATAAATAATTTATTCATAGTTGTTAAGGATAATGAAGTTGATTTTCTGAAGAAGAATATCCTTAATCAAATAGAGTTTTTTTATAGTATTTTTAGGTTGGTTAGTGGTTCAATGTAAGTTGAACCATTTTTTATTTCTTATAACCATAAGCACAATGTCTGCAACCATTTTGGCAACATTTTCCTTTCTGATAATGGAAAAATTCTGTAAAAACCCAATACCCATTTTCGATATAATAATGTATATGAGGAACAAACTCCGAAGGCATTGTTGGATGTGGATATTCTTGATCTAATTCTACAAAATAATTCAGTTTTTCTATACAAGAATTACACAAACATTTGTAATGCGTTTTCTTCAAAAACTCTTTTATTTCATCTTTTATAACAATTGTAGTACAAGCACAATTCGAAATATCATCTACCTTACACTCCATTGTTTCGTTACAACGCGAACAATTTTCGATCATTTTTTTGGATTATTTTTTTGATTTTTCAAAATACGAAAAATTCATAAACTTATCTTAAATCATGTGATTGAAATTCTCTATAACCATCATAAATAAATAGTTATAAATTAATTCTATCTAGACATAAAAGAAATCATTTAAGAATAATAGATTTAAAGTCAAAACTTTAAGAAATTTGTAAAAGAATAAAAGATAGACATTATCATTATTCAATTAGTGTTTTTATAGTAGTTTTGATTGGTTAAAATCCTCGGAATAATTTTCCGAGGATTTTTTATTTTCTTAATCTATCAACTAATAAACCAATTACAAAACCGATAATCGAAGGTGCAATCCAACCTAAATCGTATTCGAAAAATGGAATTTTATTCAGATTTTCTATAGTCGATTCATCTAACTTTCCTAATAATTTCAATAATCCTAAAATTGCGATGATTGTAGACGCTATTAATGCAAAAATATAAGGAGTTTTGCTTTTAATTGTTTTTCCAAACAACACTATATAAATAACTAACGTGATTGTAATTGGATATACGAAAGCCAAAGGTGGATATGCAAAATTAATAATTTCGTCTACACCTTTTATTGATAAACCAAACGATATTACTGTACATAAAATCACTAAAGCAGTGTAACTTACTTTTCCATTTGTTAAACGTCCAAAAAATGTACCTACCGCAGATGTTAATGCGATTGAAGTGGTAAGACAAGCAAACGCCATACATAACGCAATTGCAATTAACCCATACTGTCCTAATGTATTTCGAGAGATTTCTATTAATAATTCTGCACGAGAAATTTCTGGATTTGTAATTCCAGAAGTAGCACCTAAATAAATCAATCCACCATATACAAATAACAAACAAGTTGTAGACAATAAACCTGATATAATTACAATTTGAGATTTACTTTTTGTATCAGTATACCCTTTATCTCGTGCTGCTGAAATAATAATTCCAGCAAAAATAACAGAAGCCAAAACGTCTAATGTTTGATAACCTTCTATAAAACCTTTCGAAAAAGATTGCATCATCGTTAAGTCTGAAGGTAAGAAATCAGCGGTTGGGTATATAATTCCAATGACTATTAATAAGGTCAATAAAATCAATAATACTGGTGTTAAATAATTTCCAATAACGTCTACCACTTTTGAGGGACGAATCGCTAAAATAAGTGTTACTGCAAAAAATAGTAACGATCCCCACATCGGATCCAATGTTGGAAAAAATGGTTTTAATCCCACTTCGAATGTTGTTGCGGCAGTACGAGGAATCGCAATTAACGGTCCGATACAAATCATAATAATTGTACCTAAAATAGCCGCCAAATGTTTGTTCACACGATGCCCTAAATCATTAAAATTATCACCCGAAAAAACAACAGATAAAATACCAGTAAATGGCAATAAAATACCAGTTAACCCAAATGCTATCATCGCGACGAAATAATTTGAACCCACTTCTAATCCTATCAAAGGAGGTAAAAGAAGATTTCCTGCGCCAAAAAACATCGCAAACAACGCAAATCCAAGCGTTAATACATTGGTTAACTTTTTACTTTTCATATATTTAATAATTCTATCTGTTTTAAAAAACGGTTCGCAAATTACTACAATTGCATTTTGAAGCCTTAAACTTAGTAGAATTATTCGATAATCACACAGCCAATTTATAAATTCGACAGATTTGAATAACAATTTTTATATTTATCAAAATTTAAACTTTATATATTATGAATGTTTTAATCATCTATATCATCAAATCTCAACTCATTTGAAATTTTATCTAAAGAGATAATTCGGTTCGTTGGCGCAGAATCTTCTCCATTTGGCTGAAAATATTGAATATCTATCTTCATAGTTTCAAAGTAAACATTCATAACAAAAATTTTTAAGCTTTTAATTTTAAAATTTTTGTAATAATATTTATGAGATAAATATTAAACATCATAAAACAGATTGATATTGAAGGATACTCAAAAACAGCGAAAAATAGTATGACCGAACTAAAAAATAGTATTAAAACTACCGCTAAAAAAATCGAAAAATAATTAAGATAATTAAAACCTATCGTTTCTTCATCATCAAAATTAGTGTAGAATATTGCTGCAAAAAAATTGACTATAATTAAAAGAAACAATAAATAACCTAAAAGCGGCAAATAAAAACCTAAATCATAAAATCCTCGAATAATTGTTTCATCTAAAACAAAAGCTACTGAAATACAAAGCCATGTAATGTTGGTCCAAGTAAATATTTGTCCAGAATTAGAGAAAATTTCTCCTAAAAACAACTCCGAAATCTTATCAATTTTCAAATAAAATGACATTGCAAATAAGCAAATCACAAGCTCTATAATAAAAATAGAAAAACTGAAAATTGTATCATTATTTTTAACCACAATATCTGTAAAGGAAATTGCCATCAGTACAAGACCGATGACAAAAATCCCTAAAAATAAGTGTGCAAATGTTATTTTGTTTTGTTCCATTCGATGTTTTTTGAATAGTACATTAAGATTGCAACAATGATAAACAACCCTATACTTCCTACTAATAACGCGTGTTCTTTGAGTTGTAAAACACTGTAAATAAATGTGTATAATAAGATTAACATTAATGTAATTTTGAATGCTAAACCAAATGATTTTAGGAGAGAATTAACGAAAAATGTTATCAATAAAATGGTTGCACCAGATGAAATAAAGTAAGCAATATCAAATCCTAAATATTCTGACAACGATAACAATAATACAAAATTGACACAGATTGCAAATCCAACTAAGGCATATTGTACCAAATGAATATTAAAATTATTTCGACTTTCTATAAAGAAAAACGCTACAAACGTTAATCCAATGAACAAAATTGCATATTTTGTCGAACGATATGTTTTGTCATAATGATCATTCATTTGTAAAAAATTAACGCCAAAACTATAATCAGAAAAGTTAGAAGCGTCCTGCCAAATCTGTCCTTGCAAAGGATTTTGTTGATAAATAGACCATTTTACATTGGTTTTTCCATTCTTTGTTTCGGGATCAGAATTAGGTAAAAAATTTCCATCATATTTCAAATCTTTCCAATTTGTAGTCAAATCAACTTTTGTATTAATCGCCGATGGAATGATATTTAACATTTGCGAACCTTTCATTACCAAGTTAATCGAAACTTGATTAAAATCGAATGTAGAAGGATCAATTTTTTGAGACATCATTTGCACAGGCATCACCTTTTTAATGGCACTCGCTTGTTCCGAATATTCTCCATTTTCTGCTCTAACTTCTGGTTGAATATCAATTGTAGAAGTCGAATTATCCATATTCAACGGAAAATTTTTGCCGTTAGATTGTACAATCACTTTGTTCTCATATCCTTTAGAATCAGAGATTCCGAAAACAATTTTAGTCGAAACTATATTTTCTGCACTTACCTCCATTTCTGCAAGCATATCGCTATAATTCTTAAATTTCGAATTGATATTTAGCTTAGAATTGTAAACAACAGCTTCATAAATACTACGACTTTTTAACTGCGTATCTATCGTTCCATCGATATTCAAATCATTTGCAGAAATATACTTTTTCACTTGTTGTTTCACAACTTTTCCTTGCCCGTCATTTACATTTTCCATGTAAATAACCTCGATAAAAGGACCATAAATTGTCTGTTTTCCACTCCACTTATCAGAAATTTCGGTAATTACCTTGTCCTTGTTTCCTTGACGTTCTTCTATTAAATTTAATATGAACGGAATCGGAATTAAAAGTCCTAAAACTAAAAGGCATACCAAAAATCCTTTTATCATTGTTTTGTTTTGTGAATAAACTGATTGATTTTCAGTTTGATATTCATTTTCTAAATCATTGTGTTCCATAAGTTTGAATTTTAATTTTATTTTAAAAAGTACTTTGTTTTTCAAAGTTTAAATGCAAAAAAAATTATTTTATATTCTTTATTAATTTTTCAAGATAGTTCAAATGCTCCTGAAAAGCTTGTTTTCCAAGTGCTGTTATCGAATAAGTTGTATTCGTTTTACGACCTATAAATCCTTTGTGCACAGTAATATAATCGTTTTCTTCTAGGTTTTTTAAGTGTGAAGCCAAGTTACCATCAGTCAAATCCAAAAAGTCTTTCAAATCCTTAAAAGAAATTTCTTCATTCATGATCAAAGCACTCATAATTCCTACACGAATACGATTATCAAAGACTTTGTTTAATTTATTAAGATTAAAATCCATGTTGCAAATTTAAGCTTTGTAATCATATTTTCGCACCATCCAAACTCCAAAAATCAAATGCAAAAGACCGAAACCGATAAACCAAAATAATAAACCATTGAAAATAAAATAGAAAGCCAATAATCCTAAAAATATTTCACACATTGCCAAATATTTTATCTCAACAATCGTATCACGTTCCACCGTATAAAGCGCCAAACCGTAAAATAAAAGCGTTGCTGGAGCTACATAAGCAAAACTAAAATTATTGATAAAGATTAAACTTACTAATCCTCCAACGATTAAAACAAAAAGAAATTTACGCAATATTCGTTTTGTAACTGGATTTATAAATTTAACGCCGTCTTTTGCCGATTTTTTAGTCATAAAAAAGAAACCTCCAATACAAGCAATTATTAAAGTTACAATTCCTAAAATGAATAATTTAATCTCTAAATTTTTCATTAAAATAGGCGTCAATGTTCCTCTGTAATTTACTTGAAGCGCATCTTGTAAAATCAAAACATAAGCGATAAAAGCAGAAATCATTCCCACTACTCCAACCCAAACACCGCTCCATCCACTAATGCTTGTGAATTTTGAGGTGCGTTGCATCATCGATTTGATTTCGTTTAAACTTTCTACAGGATTATTTGTGCTCATATCAAAAGTACTTTGTAATTCAAAGTTAATATAAAAAATGATTCTACAAAATATTTTTTCAAAAAAAAATCCAATTTCTAAATGAAATTGGATTTTAAAATATAATGAATCAAATTATTCTTAAGGATTTGTAGACCACAAAGAAGCTGATGCCAGCATTGCGCGTTTATCTAATTTTAATAAATCGACAATTAATTGAGCAAAATCTTCTGGCTGAAGCACTTTTTCTGGATTCCCGTCTGTGATTTTCAACACATCTTTTGACATCTCAGATGCAATTGTACTTGGAGTTAAAGTCGTAACACGAATGTTTTTCTTTCTCAATTCAAACATTAATGATTCTGATAAACCTATCAATCCCGCTTTTGAAGCTGAATAAGCAGAAGTTACTGCGTTTCCTTTTAATCCTGCTGTTGAAGATACATTGATAATATCACCACTTCCTAACTCTACCATCGAAGGAATTACTGCTTTAGAAACATAATATGGTCCAAATAAATTCGTACGCACAATCTCTTCCCAATCATTTTCTGGCATTTCCAAAAAACTTCCGAAAGCCGCAATACCGGCATTATTAATCAAAATATCAAACGCTCCAAAACTCTCAATTAATCGTTCAAGTTGCATTTTCACTTCAACTTTTTCGACTACATTAAAAATCGAATAATCCGCTTTTACTCCAAAACTTTTGATCTCTTCTACAGTTTCTTCTAATGTCTTTGTATTTCGTCCTGTCACAGCTACATTAACACCTTCTTTAGCCAATGCCAAAGCAACAGCTTTTCCTAAACCTCTACTACCTCCTGTGACTAAAGCATTTTTCCCTTTTAAATCTTGCATAATTATTTTATAATTAAAATTTTACAATTTATTTTTTTGAAGATTTTTTATGATTTTGAAGTACAAAGATAAACAACACAGATTTCTAAAAAAATATTTTTTATCTACTTAATTATAAGTATTTTTACTACTTAATCACACACTGAATGGATAAATATTTATTTTTTACTCTACTCCTTATCAACGTTCTCTCTTTTTTTTTATTTAAAATAGATAAAAAAAACTCAATTATTGGTAAAAGACGTGTATCTGAATTAGCACTTTGTTTTGTGACTTTGATTGGTGGAACAATTGGTTCTCTTATGTCAATGCAGATTTATCGTCATAAAACAAGAAAAAAGTCTTTTATTTTTAAAATAGTAATGATTATAGCAATACAATGTAGTATATTAATTTTTTTAGTTGATCGAATTTAATTCTTCTAAAATTTAAACCTACGACCATCTTTTTTCTCAGCTTGTTGTTTCTTTTGATTCAATCTTTTTTGTTGAGAAGCTTTCGTAGGTTTGGTCTTTTTTCTAAACTTTGGAATAATCAATGCTTTTTCGACCAATTCTAACATTTTCTTTGTGGCAGATTCTTTATTGTCCAATTGAGAGCGAGATTCTTGTGAATTGATTTGTAGAAATCCTTCTGAATTAATCTTATTTTTTAGCTTTTCTGTAATTAATGCTTTTTCTTCCTCCGAAAAAAATAGAGAAGATTCAATGTTCCATTTTGCTAAAACCATTGTTTCAACTTTGTTTACATTTTGTCCTCCAGCTCCACTACTTCTTGCTGTTTTATATGTTATTTCAGAAGAAAAATCTTTCATCACTTATTATTTTTATTGAATAAAATATGAGATATCAAACAAATTAAAGTAAAAAATACGCCAACAGCAACCACTCCATTCCATTGAAATTTATCCCACGCATTTGCTGCAATAAATGTTCCTAAAGATCCACCAATAAAATAGCTTGTCATGTAAACTGTATTCACTCGATTTCCTGTTTTGGCATCTAATCCAAAAATAATGGTTTGATTAGAAACATGCATTGCCTGTAAACCTAAATCGATCAAAATTACACCAACAATTAATCCCCAATATGTATAGCCAAATTCATAGAAAAATCCCCAAGAAATTAGCATAGTAATGATGGAATAAAAGATAATTTTTGATGTTGACAGAACTTTTGAAACTCTACCAACTAATGCAGCAGCTAATGCTCCTACTGCTCCAATTAATCCAAAAGCACCAGCAATATCGCTTCCAACAAAAAATGGCGCTTCTTCTAAGTGAAAAACCAATGTTGTCCAAAATGCACTAAATGCTGCAAAACCTGTAGCTCCTCGAAAAGAAGCTAATCTTAATTGCGGTTGATTTTTTACTAAATCGACAATCGATTTCATCAAATTACCATAAGTTCCTTTGAAATTTGGTTGTATTTCTGGTAAAAATATATAGATAAAAATCCATAGAACAAACATTAAAATTGCGCCTATCATATAAACTTCTCGCCATCCTAAATATTCACCAATAAAGCCACTAAAAACGCGAGAAAGTAGAATACCAACAAGCAAACCACTCATAACCATTCCGACAGCTTGCGCTTTTTTTTGAGGTTCAGCTAATTCAGCCGCCATTGGCACAAAAACTTGCGGAATAACTGAGGTGAAACCGATTAGAAAACTTAATGGAAAAAGCCAACTTACAGATGGTGCAAAATACATTCCCAAAAGAGCTACTATTATAAAAACAAAATCGATTAAGATCATTCGTTTTCGTTTCAGTAAATCTCCTAAAGGAATAATAAACAACAATCCACAAGCGTATCCAATTTGTGTTAACATTGCAATATTAGAAACTTTACTTTCGGAAACATTAAAATCTTTAGCGATTAATGACAATAATGGCTGATTGTAATAATTATTTGCCACAACCAAACCGCTCCCAATAATCATTATCCATAAAATGATTGGAGTTAATTTGGGTTTCATTTGTAAATTTTCCATTCTAATATTCACTTGCTTCAGTCAAAAGTTTAACATCATCATGAGATAATTGCACATTTACAGCTTCTACAAAAGCATCAAGATGTTGTTCCTTAGTTGCACTCGCAATGGGAGCTACAACAGTTTTCTGATCCATTAACCAAGCCAATGCAACTGCCGAATAAGAAATATTATATCGTGTAGAAATAGTTTGTAAAGCGTCCAAAATTTTGAATCCTCTTTCATTCAAATACTTTTTGATTCCATTACCGCGCAAACTTTGTTGTAAATCTTCTTCAGTTTTATATTTACCTGATAAAAAACCACTCGCTAAACTGTAATAAGGGATAACAGCTAAATTATATTTCTCTGCAACAGGTTGCAAAAATTCTTCAAAATGCTGACGATCATATAAATTATATTCAGGTTGCAAGGTTTTGTATTGCGGTAAATTATAAAGTTCTGATTTATCCAACGATTCAGTCAATCGCTCCGAAGAAAAATTAGAAGCTCCTATAAATCTCACTTTTCCTTCTTTTATCAATTGATTATAAGCGGATAAAGTTTCTTCTACAGGTGTATTTACATCATCATAATGAGTTTGATATAAGTCAATATAATCTGTTTGTAAACGGATAAGTGATTCTTCTACTTCTTTTAAGATATGAACTTTTGTAGTATTTGGCTTATCTTGAATCATATTTCGTCCACCAACTTTCGTTGCCAAAACGATTTGATCTCTGATTCCTCTCGATTTTAACCAGTTTCCGATAATTCGTTCAGATTCTGTTCCAACATTACCTTCCACCCAATACGAATAGTTATTTGCAGTGTCTACCGCATTAAATCCTCTGTCCAAAAATCCATCTAAAATTCGAAAAGATTCTTCTTCATTCAATGTCCAACCAAAAACATTTCCTCCGAAAAAAATTGGTTTTATTTCTAAATCTGTATTTCCTAATTGTACATTTTTCATGGGGATAAAGATAAAAAAAAGCTACTTTGCAGTAGCTTCTTGTTGTAAAATTTTTTGACTCACACGTCGAAAAATGTAACTTTTAAGATACTTTTATGGTGTCTTCATAGGTTTAGAAAACAAAGCATCAAAGTTTAATACTTAGTTTGAAATCGATACCACAAATATATATACTGAATAATATCTATCATTAAAATAGAGTTCAGATTTCGTTAATTCACGTTTCAGCAAGGTGAATTGTGAATTTATTCAGGTGAAATTTTAATCAACTTTCAAAATCATTCGAACTTTTGTTCCTTTTTCATGAAAATCTATAAAAATATTTTCTTCAATATTATGATTAAGCAATTGTAAACGCTCATTAATAATTTTAAGTGCTTTCGAATCGTGAGTTTTATTTTGCGTAATTTGTGTTGTATTTCCTTTTCCGTTATCTTCAATAATTATTTCTAAATAATCAATTTTTATTCTAATAATCAATTTGATAATCGGTTGCAAATGGTTTTGATCAAATGCGTGAACAAAAGAATTTTCGATAATTGGCTGAATCAACATTGGCGGAATTTTGATACGATAAATATCCAATTGGCTATCAATTTGAACATCAAATTCTATTTTATTTTTCCATCTAAAATTCTCAACTTCAACATATAATTTCAAAAAATCAATTTCATCTTTCAAACTAATTTCATCTTTTGTTGAAAGATTTAACATCTGACGAATCAAATGAGAAAAACGTCCCAACGAATTTAACGCATTATCAATATCATTATCCAAAATATAAAACTGAATAGAATTCAACACATTGAAAATAAAATGCGGATTCATTTGAGATTGTAAGGCTGTTAACTTCGTTTCGGTTAATTGTCGCTCTAATTGCAAACGTTGATTTTCTTGTGTATTTTTCTCATTTAATTGACTAATTTTTAATTGATTAAATTTATTTAACGTCTTGATTTTATTTGTATTATAACGATAAATAATCAATCCTAAAGTTAAGACTGACAACAAAATAAAATAAATATTCAAGTAAAAAGGTTCGTCAACATTCAACGAAACCAAATCAATAATTTGTTTTTGTCCGTTGCTTGTATCTGTTATTTCTAATTGAATACGATATTTACCATATGGTATATTCCGCAAATAAATAGATGGGTTATAAAAATACTCATTCCACTTTTCATCAGGATTTACACGATATCTGTACTTATAACTTTGAGCGAAATTAGCATCAACGACAGCAAAATTTAGTGTAATATTGTTCTCATTATTTTTTAAATTCAAATCTTTATCAATCAAATCAAACCACATAAATTTATCTATCCCAAAAGATTCATCATTAATTTTAAAACTTGTAATAATAATCTCTTTCGACTGATTTTTTTGCTTTAATAAATTCTCAAGATTTAACTTATAATAACCATTTTCAACACCAATTGTAGCCGTTTTTCCGTCAAAAATAGACGAATGTATATCCTTATTCACAAAACCTTGTTCATTGCCAATCATATATGTTTTACCATTATTGAAAACGAGTAAATTACGATTGGTTCCAATTAAAATTGAGTTCCCAAAAATGTCAATTGAACTAATATTTTCTCCACAAATTTCACGAATATTAATTACTTTTTTTGTGATTAACTCATCTCCCTTTATCTCTAAAATATAAACTTTCGCAAATTCTGTTGCAACCAACAACTGATTATCTCCAACACATTTTATCATTTTAATTTTAGATTCTTTAAACTGATTATTTTGCAAATACGAAATAAAATTTCCATTTTCATACTTGAATAATCCATCTAAAGAAGATCCAAAAAATACAGCTTTTTTATTTTGACAAATCGAAACAACATCTTTCGGAACATTCGCTTGCGTAGCTGAATATGCGTGATATTTTAGATTATTCAGATCATCAAAAACCAAAATTCCTCCAAAAGGATTTGTCTGAATAAATTGATTATTAAAATATGTAAATTGACTTGTTCGATTAGGTAAATAATCTTTGAATTCTCCATTAAAATCTAACTCGAAAAGTCCTAAATTAGTTGCTATAATAAACGAATTATGACGAATAATCATTTTATAAAAACGAAGATTTTTTTCTTTCAAATCAAAATCAATTTCATAAAAATCTTTATTTGATTGACTTAAAAAATCTTTGAATTTTGACTTATTTCGAAGCATATATTGATAAAAAGCATTTCTCTTTATCTGCTTATTGAATACATTATTCTCTTGAAAATAAAGTCCTTCTGGTGTTAAAAAATATTGTGTATTCGCAACTTTTAAAATTTCAATAACCCTTTTATTATCAATCGTTGAAAAATCTAAAAAATGATTAAAATGAACTTCAAAAAGTCCTTTATCAGCACTTCCAACATAAATTAAATCATCCGTTTTACTACTAAAAACTCGATACGGATAATCCGAAGTGATTTTAAAATTTTCTGTTTGATCTGTTATTTTATTGTCCTTTAATTCGGCAACCATACCATTTCCCGCACCCGTTTCGTAACCAGCTAATAAAAGAGAATGACGTTTATCTGAAATGTTGTGATTTCTAAAAACTGGAAAATCGTAGGTTTTAAAATTCAATTTTTTATTCAAAAAATCGTTTATCGAAATGATATTAAGACCTTTAGAAGATGACAAATACAAATCATTATTATTCAAAAAACTATAATTAATTCGATTGAAAGGATTGACCAACTTCAACTTATCGCGATGAACTTCATAAACACCATGATCTATTGTTGCAACATAAACCTTGTTTTGATATTCGAAAAAAGATACCGCTTCGAACACAATATTGTTATTTTTTTCAAAAGAAGGATTATAAATTTTCTTTGATTTTGTATCAATAATCGAAACACCACCTTGCGCAGCAACATATATTAAATCATCTAAATAAAATAAATTTCGAACACGATCCGAAACTAATCCTTTCGCTGTATTAATTTGTTCAAAACGTTGACCAGTAAATTTCAATATCCCTTGTCCGTAACTTCCGAACCAAACATTATATTGCCTATCTTCTATTATTGTCCAAACATTATTGTATTGTACTTTCTCGAAGCGTTTCATCATTTTGAAATTGTCCATGTCTTTCACAAATACGCCAAAACGAGTTCCAACCCACAAGATTTTACGAGAATCTTTGTAAACACTCAAAATCTCATTGGCAGGCAAGCCATTTTCGTACGTGTATTGTTTTGTCAGAACATATTGCGCAGAAAGTTGATGAGAACAAAGAAATAAAACAAGTAAAAAAATGAAGTTACGCAACCACATTCGATAAAATTTTATACCCCAAAGAAGTCACAGGAAGATTTAATTCACCATCTTTTGGATGACAATTCAGAATCAATAAATTGTTTCGTTTATCAAATTTTTTAGCAAAATTAATATTAACCAAATACGATCTATTGACACGGAAAAAATTGGTTTGATCAATTAAATTTTCTACTTCTTTCAACGTTTTAGTTACCATGTACGCCTCTTTTTCGGTAAAAATTGTACAATAACTATCATCTGCTTTACAATAAATAATATCTTCAATTTTCAGTACCAAAACCTCTGTTATAGATGGAATAAATATAATTCCATGCTCATTTTTGAAAACATCTTTCAGATTATCAGTTTCTACTTCATCTTCAAAATCATCTGCAATATTAATAATCTCTTTCGTTATTTTTGTTTGATTTTGACGCTCTACAAAACGATTCAATAATACTTTAAGATCAGAAATTGAAATAGGTTTCATCAAATAACCCAAACATCCCCATTGATTTACAGCTTCTAAAATATAGTCTGAATGAGCTGTTGTGAAAATGACATCAAACGTAATATCATCGAAATAATCAAATAATTTAAACCCAAATTCCTCTGGCATGTGAATATCCAAAAAAACGATATCTGGTTGATTTTCCTTAATTTTTTCAACGCCTTCTTTTACAGAATTTGCAGTATCAATGGAAACAAAAAAATCTGGCAAAGCATGTTGAATAATTTTCTTTAACCCTTGTTGAGCAAAGTGTTCATCATCTATAATAAGAGCTTTGTAATGATTCATTTGAGTTTAATTTGTTACAAATATAAACTAAAAAAGGATGCTCCGTAGAACATCCTTTGATTATGATTGAAGTAATATTTTTAAACTCTTTTCGATTTTAATTGTAAAAAGATTGCTGCAATTATTGATCCTACCGAAGCCATAATAAAGCCAACCCACAATTGCGAATTAAATCCTAACCCCATTGCAATCGGAATTCCTCCTAAAAATGCACCTAAAGCATTTCCGATATTAAAACTTGCTTGACCAGCTGCTGCGGCTAAAGTTTCGGATCCTTTTCCGTTATTAATCAACATCATTTGAATTGGCGAACCAATTGTAAACGCAATTAATCCCGTAATAAACGACATAATATAAGCCATTATTTGTATGTGAGAAGTGAAATAAACAATCACTAAACAAATCGCCATCGAAGCAAATGAGATAATTGCAGCTTTATTTGGCGACATGGTATCTGCCAATTTTCCACCTATAAAATTACCTACAAACATTCCTAGACCAATCAAGGTCATAATAATTGGAACTTTTGTTTTGGGTAAATCTGCCACATTTGTCATTAATGGAGAAATGTAACTTATCCACGCAAATAATCCTGAAGTTCCGATAGAAATCATCACAATTAATACCCAAGCTTCCCATTTTTTGAAGAAACTTAATTGCTCTACTAAACTTCCTTTGTTTGTATTTTTAAGATTTGGAACCCAAAGCGAAATCGCTAACATTGTGATTAATCCTAAACTTGCAATAATCCCAAACGTTAATCGCCACGAAAAAACTTGTCCTAATTTCGTCCCTAATGGAACTCCGACTAAATTCGCAAACGTTAATCCCGCAAACATAATCGAAATAGCTTGCGCTTCTTTTCCTTTTGTTGCTAATTGTGCTGCCACAACAGATCCTACACCGAAGAATGCTCCATGAGGTAAACCAGACATAAAACGAGCAATTAATAAGGTATTATAACTTGGTGCGATAACAAAAAGTGAGTTAAAAATGGTAAACAATAACATAAAAAAGATTAATACTTTTTTAGGCGAATATTTACTTGTAGCCATGATCAATGTTGGAGCTCCAACCATTACGCCCATTGCATACATTGATATAAAATTCCCTGCTGTTGGAATTGAAATATTCAAATCTTTTGCAAAATCTTCTAAAACTCCCATCATCGAAAATTCCGTCATTCCGATGGCTAAACCTCCCATTGCTAAGGCAAGTAAACTCTTTTTTACCATTTATTCTTCTATTCTTCGTATAATTCTATCGGCAAACCGTCGGGATCTTCAAAAAAAGTAAACTTCTTTTGCGTGTATTCATCCACACGAATTGGCTCTACCATCACATTCAACTGCGTTAATTTTTCTACTTCATTTTCTATATTTTCCACAGCAAAAGCAATATGTCTCAATCCAGAAGCTTCTGGTCGAGAAACACGTTTTGGTGGATTAGGAAAAGAAAATAATTCGATGCAGTAATAATTTTGCAAAGCTAAATCTAATTTATAAGAATCACGTTCTTTTCGGTAAACTTCTTGCACAATTTCGAATCCTAAAATTTCTGTGTAAAAATGTTTTGATTTTTGATAATCCGAACAAATGATTGCAATATGATGGATTTTTTTTAATGCTAACATAATTTATGCGTAATGATTATTTTTTGCTCTTTCATATTGTGGCAACCACTTTATATCTTCTTCTAACTCTTTTGCAGCACGTAATGCAAAATATGGATCGCGTAATAATTCTCTTCCTAAAAAGATTAAATCTGCTTCTTCATTTTGAAGAATTTCTTCGGCTTGTTTTGGCTCAAAAATTAATCCAACAGCTCCAGTAATGATTTCGACTTGGTTTTTAATTTCATTTGCGAATGGAACTTGATAATTTTTTTTGACATCAATTTTTTGATGACTCACTCCTCCTCCAGACGAAACATCAATCACTTCTACTCCATTTTGTTTTAAAATTTTACACAATTCGATTGTTTCTTCTAAATTCCAACCATTTTCTGCCCAATCCGAAGCTGACAAACGAACCCAAAGCGATTGAGTTGTAATGTATTTTTGCATTTCAGCAACAATTTCCAACACAAAACGAATTCTATTTTCGAAACTTCCACCATATTCATCTGTTCTATTATTAATTAAAGGTGACAAAAACTGATGAACCAAATAACCATGCGCGCCATGAATTTCTAAAATTTCAAAACCAGATTTTATAGCACGCTCTGTTGCTTTTCCCCATTCTTTTACAATATTTTCAATTTCTGAAACTGATAATTCATGTGGGGTTTCATCCAATTCATTAAAAGGTAAACTAGAACTCGAAACCGTTTTCCAACCATTTTTTTCGTCAGATTTTATTTGATTGTGTCCCAACCAAGGCTTTTCTGTACTTGCTTTTCGTCCTGCATGCGCTAACTGAATTCCAGGAACACAATTGTATTTTTTAATTTCGGAAGTTAATTTTTGATACACTTCGATATGTTCATCTTTCCAAATTCCTAAATCGCCATACGAAATTCGACCATCTGCAACAACCGCGGTTGCTTCTTGTATAATCGCCGAAACATTGCCAACTGCACGCGAAACATAATGCTGAAAATGCCAATCATTTGGAAAACCATCTTCCGAAGAATATTGGCACATTGGCGACATAATAATTCTATTTTTTAATGAAATAGATTCATTTATATTGATTGATTCAAATAATTTGCTCATTACTTGTTTTTTTGACTTAATTAATTTGGAATAAAATTCGTGAATTTGATTGATTTCTTAAAATGATTCAGCTTAAAAATTGTTTGAATTCTAATCTTTCAACAAAATTAAAAAAGCTTAGAAATACATGAAATCACAAATAATTTTAACAATTTATTTAAAACTGACAAAAAACATAAATTTAAAAAAATCTAATAATCAATCCGATATCATAGTAAATATCTAAGGTTCAGAATAATTTTTAATAAATCTTTCATTGTTTCTTAGTTTGTTCGTAATTTTACAAAAAAGTGAATTTTGGAAAAGAAAAAGATTGTCATTTTAGGTGCTGGATTTGCCGGACTTAAATTAGCCCGTAAATTAAATAATAACCCACACTTTTCTGTTACACTTATTGACCGCTATAATTACCACCAATTTCAACCCTTATTTTATCAGGTTGCAACTGCAGCGATTAACGCAAGTGATATTTCGTTCCCTATTCGAAAAGTATTTCAAGGGAGTAAAAATGTGAGCGTTCGTTTAGCCGAAGTTACAGCAATTAAGAAAGATCAAAATATTGTTGAAACCACAATCGGGGATTTTTCCTACGACTATTTGGTTGTTGCCATGGGATGTACCACAAATTTCTTCGGGAACAAACAAATTGAGGAATTATCATTCCCAATGAAATCGACAAATGAAGCTTTAACGCTTAAAAATCGATTATTAACAAACTTCGAGAGTGCATATTCTGCAGAATCTCCAGAAGAATTGGAAGAAATTATGAATATTGTCGTTGTAGGTGGAGGACCAACAGGAGTTGAGCTTTCAGGTGCAATTGCGCAAATGAAAAAATTCATTCTTCCGAAAGATTATCCAGATTTAGATTTCTCTAAATTGAATATTTATTTGATTGAAGGAGGTCCAAATTTATTAGGTCCAATGTCTGAATTGGCGCACAAAAAGTCTTATGAATATTTGACAAATATGGGCGTAAATGTTTGGACAGAAGGTCGCGTAACTGACTACGATGGAAAAACAATTTCTTTGGCTGATGGTCGTACAATCAATACTCGAAATTTGATTTGGGCTGCTGGAGTTATGGGAAATGTGCCTGAAGGAGCAGTAAAACAAGAAGATTTGCAACGAGGAAATCGTTTGAAAGTAGATCGTACTTCTAAAGTTTTAGGAACTGAAAACATTTATGCAATTGGAGATATTTCTTCGATGGAAACACCGAAGTATCCTCATGGACATCCACAATTAGCACGTGTTGCAGGAGATCAAGCTGAACAATTGGCGAAAAACTTTGACAAATTAGGACAAGGTTTATCTGAAGATAAATTGACATTGTTCGAATACAAAGATCCAGGTTCTATGGCAACAATTGGTAAACGCAAAGCAGTTGTCGATTTACCTAAATTCTCTTTCTCTGGACGTTTGGCATGGTTTACATGGATGTTTTTGCACTTGATGTTAATCTTGACTGTACGTAACAAATTAGCTATTTTCTTAAACTGGGCACAAACTTATTTTACAAATGATTCATCATTACGTATTATTGTTCGTCCAACGAAAAAAGATTTTAGATTTAATTTGAAAGGTTATCGCCGTTTCCCAAAGAATCGTGATAAAGAAGTAGAAGCTTAATCAAAAAAGTATATCAATAAAAAACACCGCTAAAAATTTAGCGGAGTTTTTTTTATCTATAAATTGAAATTTTATTTTCTTGCAGAAGGTCTTCTCACTCCTGTTTTTACTCTTTCTGTTGTTGCTGATTTTGCATTTACAGCACCTTTTGCAGATTTGTTGTATAATTGAATGAAATCAAACAATCCGTCAAAATCACCCGTCAATGTTTTACCATTCGAAACTCTCAAAGCAAAGTTTGTAGACAATAAACTTCTGTTATAAGGATCAAAATAATTTTTTAAGTTAATAGATCCTGAAGAGAAATCTGTATCTAATAATGCAAATGTTCCTGAATTAAGAACTGGTACATAATTTTGCATAATAGGATCTTCGTAATATTCGATATAATCCAATCCTCTATCATTATTTTCTGTTACGTAAGTTCCATTAAAATTTAAATCACCTCTTTGAAAGATTTCTAAATACAAATAAGAGCCATATAATTTTCCATTTTTAGGAACCGGATTCGTCGATAACTCTACACTATAATAATATCCTCCATCTGCTTTTTCAATATCAGCTACAACTGCATTTCGAAGCGGAAAAGAAACGCCATCATAATTGATTTGTCCAACATTTACAATTTCTGGTCCGTTGTCATAGTATCCATCATCATTATTCACACAAGATGTTAATGATATAGACGAGACCGTTAACATTGCTAAAAATATAATTTTTTTCATAATTTCTAAATTTTCAAACTAATTATAATGCCAATATTACAAATAGCGTGCTAAAAAATAACAACAACCAGTTTTGGCATAAAAAAAGTGTCACACAAACGTGCAACACTTTGATATTAAATAAAATATTTTTTAACAGAAAATTATCCTTTGATAACGATTTCCATTTTTTCTTGCTCTTCTAAAGCCAATTCCAAATCAACCAAGATACGTCCTGAATGTTCATCAGCGATAATTTTTTTACGTTGAGCGATATCCATCTGTCTTTGTGGTGGAATTGTAAAGAAAGATCCCGCAGAAGCTCCACGTTGTACAGGAACAACAGCTAAACCATTTTTCACAGAATTTCTGATACGGCTGTAAGCATCTAATAATCTTTGTTCGATTTTAGCAGAATATTCAGAAGATAATTTCAATAAATTACTTTCTTCTTTTTCTGTATCTTTTACAATTGTATCCAACTCAGCTTGTTTGTGAGATAAATGCTCTTTCATTGAATTTAATTTTGCATTAAATTCTTCAACTTGTGCATTTTTTTGAGAAATTTTAACTGTAAACTCGCGAATACGTTTTTCAGATAACTCAATTTCCAAACCTTGATACTCAACTTCTTTAGCTAAAGCATCAAATTCTCTGTTATTTCGTACGTTATCTTGTTGTTTCGTGTATTTTTTAATTAAAGCTTCAGCATTTTTGATTGCTTCTTTCTTCAATTTAATTTCTTCATCCAAACCTTTAGTTTCGTCAACTATTTTTTGGATTCTCGTTTCTAATTGTGCAACATCGTCGCTCAAATCTTCAACTTCTAAAGGTAATTCACCTCTTGTGTTTCTGATTTCATCTAAACGTGAATCAATTAATTGCAAGTCGTATAACGCGCGAAGTTTTTCTTCTACGCTTAGTTCTTTGATATTTTTTGTTTCAGACATAGTTAACAATAATTAACAGGATTGGTATTAATTCCAGAATTAAAGACCACAAAATTAGTAAATTTTTCTTTAAGATACGAAGTTATTAAGTTTTTTGTAAACTGTTCCGATTCAAAATGCCCAATATCTGCCAAAACAAGCTTATTTTCAGCAGTAAAAAAATCGTGATATTTCAAATCTGCCGTGATATAAATGTCCGCTCCAGCCGAAATTGCATTTTTTATTCCAAATGCGCCAGAACCTCCAAGTACAGCAACCTTCTTTATTTTTTTGTTTAATAATTTCGAATGACGAATAACGGGTGTATTCATTTGAGTTTTTAGATAATTGAAAAAATCGAGTTCTTCCATTTCATTTTCTAACTCTCCAATCATTCCAATTCCAATATAATTGTTTTGATTATTCAACGAAATAACAGAATAAGCAACTTCTTCGTACGGATGATTTTTGAATAAAGCATTCATCACATCACCTTCCAAATGTTGCGGAATCACAACTTCTATTCGCGATTCGTTTACTGTTTCTAGCTTACCAACTTCACCAATAAAAGGGTTTGCGCCAGCAGTTGGTCTATAATTTCCAGTACCTTCTACCGCAAAACCGCACGAATCATAATTCCCAATTTTTCCTGCACCCGCTTCATACAACGCAGATTTCAATTGCTCAGCATGTTCTGTTGGCACATAAGTAATCAATTGTTTGATGGTTTGAGACTTTGGAATAAGAATTTTAGTATTCAATAAAGATAATTGTTCAGAAATTTTGAAATTAACACCAACTTTCGAATTATCTAAAGCCGTATGCGTTGCATAAATATTAATTCCATTTTTGATCGCTGTCATCACTGCTTTTTCAACATAATTTTTTCCGTTCAATTTCTTTAAACCAGAAAAAATAATTGGGTGAAAACTCACAATCAAATTACAATTTTTCTCAATCGCTTCTTCCACAACTTCTGGCGTTGTGTCCAACGTTACCAAGATTCTTGTTACCTCATCACTGTAATCACCAACAAGCAATCCAACATTGTCAAAATCTTCTGCATACGCCAAAGGCGCTATTTCTTCCATCGCCAAAGCGACATCTTTTACTCGTATCATTTCTCTTTTAAAAGCAATTTTTCTGTAGGCAAATCATTTTCGATGCCTTTCCAATACGATTCAAAATTAAACTTTTCTAACAACTTTCTTGAAGCAACATTATCAGGATCGATGACAGCCATTACTTGCAAATCAGGAAATTTTTCTTTTGATTCTGCTAATAAATGTTCGCAAATCATTGATCCAAAACCTTTTCTCCAAAATTCTTTTTTCAATAAATAACCAATTTCAAGTGAATTTTCAATATGTTTATTATACACCAATTTACAATCACCTAAAAGATTATCATTTTCATCATAAACTTTGAAAAAACCTAAGTTTTCATCAGCTTCTCCTTTTTCTAAGATTGATGTAAATTTATGATTTGCTTGCTCTTCGTTCAAACCTTTACCAGAGATGTATTTCATCACTTCGTCGTCTTGAACAAGTTTAAAAAAGTTATTAAAATCTGTAGGTTTATATTTTTCGAACCGAATTTTCTTCATGAAATTTTGTTAATGCTTTTAATAAATTGATTTGATTAATCGTACGATTTAGATTTTGTTTTGGATAAGAAATCGAATAATAAATATCGTTTTCTAAATAATCTGCCAAAAATCTAACCGCTTGAATATAAATCACAATATACGCAACAAAATCCATATTATCAAGCTCGACAGGCGTCAACACATTTTTCAGGTGTTCTTGAAAACCTTTTTTAACAGCCAAATAATAATCTGCCGAAAAACCATTTTCTCCATTTGGATCGTCTTCAGCTTTCAGGTTTGCATATGTACGAATCATATCTCCAAAATCGCACAAAATATTTCCTGGCATTATTGTATCCCAGTCTATCACAGCGATTGCTTGCGAATGATTATCATTATTAAATAAGAAATTACTGATTTTAGCATCAGCATGAACGACACGCTTTGGGAAATCTATTTCTAAATACTTTTCAACTTGATACAGATTATCCAAAATATAAGCAACTTCTTCTTTCGTTTCTTCTAAACGCTCTGTTGAAGCATTTTTCAATGCATTTTTGAAATCATTTACACGTTTATGATAATCTAAAAACCCGACAATCGAAGGATAAATTTCATCAACATTAACATCTAACAAATACGAATGAAATTCACTAATTGTTTTCGCCGCTTCATACGCTTGTTCCGCAGATTCCACTTTCTCAAAACAAATAGAATTTGGAATAAAAGAAGTCATTCTCCAAGTTTCTCTATCTTCTTTTGCTAATAAATTTCCTTGCAAATCTTTTACAATTTCGATTACCGAATTTTGATAATTCTTTGCTTTTAGATGGCGAGAAATGATGTCAATATTGTTCGAAATTACTTCTGGTTGAGGAAAAACGTGCGTGTTTATTTTTTGTAAAATATATTTTTTTCCTTCATACTCAACTTCATAAGTAGAATTAATCCAACCAGAACTGATTGGATTAATACTAACTTGATCTATATTTTCGAAATAATGTTTTAATATTTTCTCCATTATATTTTATGTCCAAAGAGAATTTGGATATTTTTGATCATTGATTAAATTGTGAATAGAATTTACTACAACTTCTCTATCTTCTGGATAAGTCATTCCGAACCAATTGTCATCCGATTTTTCTACAATCACTTCCAATTGATCTTCTTTGATCATATCATTTACAACTTTCGGCAAGAAAAATTCTGCTTTCAATTGAGAAGCATTTTCGTGAAGAAATTCCTCAAATTTATCTTCTAATTTTCTGAAAATAGAAGGATGTAAAACAAAGAAATTCATCGATACAGCCGTATCTCCATCTAATGGTAAAACGTTATCATCTTCTTCGAAAACAATTTCTCCATTTTCGTTAGAATAGATATTTGTACGTTCTACAACATTCTCCAAATGACCGTTAGTTACAGTACATACTCCGCGAGAAACAGAACCATTTTCGCTAATCGTATTGGCCAATTTGTACGCAACCATACCATAAGTATTTGCAGTGATTTTTTCGTTTTGAACCAATTCACTTGCTTTTTCAAATGCTTTACGACCATAAAAATCATCTGCATTAATTACAATAAATGGATTGTTTAAATGATTTTTTGTAATCATTAACGCATGTCCAGTTCCCCAAGGTTTTTCACGTTTTTCTATTGTATCATAAATTCCTCTCGGAACAGATGTATACGTCGTTTGAAGAACAAATTCTACTTTACCTCCATTTTTTTCAATTAAATTTTGAAAATATTTTTTAGTTTCTGCATTAAATTGTTCATTAATAATGAATACAAAATGTTTTATTCCGCAAGAAAAAGCATCGAAAATTGAATATTCCATCAACGTTTCTTTACTTGGTCCAATTGGATCAATTTGTTTTTGTCCTTTGTAGCGGCTTCCCATTCCACCTGCTAAAATGACTAATGATAAGGTTTTAGAATCCATAATCTTCTGTACCAAAAACTGGTTTTCTTGTTTTATATTTTCCTCTTGTAAAGTCTGGCATTTCTTGAGAAGTACCATTTCCTTCGATAGATTTTTCACTTAATGGTGTTACTGCATACCAAGTTGCTAAATCATATACATCGAATGGGAATTCTTTGTTTGCTTTAATACATTCGATAAAATCATTCATTAAGAAGAAATCCATTCCTCCGTGCCCAGCACCTTCTGCCTGAGTTTCGTATTTTTTCCAATATGGATGATCGTAAGTTTTTAAATGATCTTCTGAACTTGCCCATTTGTGAGAATGTTTCATTTCATCTTCGAAATAAATGAAACCTTGACTAAATCCTCCTGAACCGATATCTTGCCAAATACCATCAGTTCCTTGAATACGGAAACCTAAGTTATATGGACGCTGTAAAGATGTATCGTGCGTTAATAAGATTGTTTCTCCGTTTTCACATTTTAACATTGTTTGAACGATATCTCCTTGTTTGAATTTAACTTTTGCATTTGGATGATCTACACCTCCATTCTTCACGATATAATCAGTTAAACCAGCTTGTTGAGAAGCCATAGAAGTTAAATGTGTAATTCTATTTCCACGGTTAACATCCATCATTGTACCGATTGGTCCTAAACCATGCGTTGGATATAATTCTGCATTACGTTTTACATAATGATTTGTACGCCAAGCAGCTTCAGAGAAACCTTTGTCTCCAAATTCAACTCCACCACCATAAGGTTGTTTACCATCATTAAATAATACATTTCTTAAATCGTGTTGGTAACCACCTTGTCCATGAACAATTTGACCAAACATTCCTTTACGAACCATATTCATTACAGCCATAACATCGCGACGGTAACAAACATTCTCCATCATGAATACAGGAACTTTCGTTTTTTCGTATGTATCTACGTAATCCCAACATTCTTGTAAATTCATCGCTCCACACACTTCTAAACCTACAATTTTACCCGCATTCATTGCTGCAATTGTTTGCTCAGCGTGAAATTCCCATGGCGTAGCTATAATTACAGCATGCATTTCTTTATTCTTATATAATTTTTTATATCCATCTAAACCTTTAAAATACTCTACAGGTTTTTTATTATGTTTTGCAAAAATTTTGTTTGAACGATCAATCATTCGTTGATCTGGTTCAGCGATCCCAACAACTTCTACATCATTTCTTTTTAATAACTCATCTAAATGTACCTGCCCTCTCATTCCACAGCCAACAATTCCTACTTTCACCTTATCAATTTTTGATGAAAAATCAAATAATGAATCTGGTGATACTAATGCTACCGTAGATGCTGCAGCAGTCGATTTAATAAAATTTCTTCTGTCCATAGTTGTATTTAATTGTTTGCTTTATTTTTTAAAATGCAAAATATGAAAAATAATCAATAAAACTTTCTGCTTATAAGTAAAATTAGTAGGTTTTAGGCGAATCCTTAGGAAATACTATAATAAATTCTGTCGTAGTAACATTTTCGTTTTTAGATTTAATTACAGATAATTTTTCATTTAAATCTTCACTTTCTAGAATTTCAATTACGGCGATTTTGAGCTCAGGTCGAAAATATTTCAAATACCAATAAATTCCGCCATAATTTTTAGAATGATAATCACCATTGTAATGAATGAATAGATTATTTTTCTTCAAATTATTCAAAATTGATTCTGCCATTGTTGCATCCTTTGTAGCTTGTGCTGCAACAAACTGTTTTGCCTTCACTCCAGCATGATCTCCCATCATTTTAATCATCTCAGGATAACCAGGTGCATCATAATCTATGGTAATAGGAAGTTTCGCAATAAAGGCTTTCTCATTATTTGGAACTGTATCCAAAGCTTCAAGTCCATTCTTAGCGACATACGAAGCATATTTGCGCGTTACATTAGTTGCTACAAAATCTAAATTCTTTTCTTTCGCAAAATCAACAAGCGGTTTGTAATCTGTTTTGTAATTATTCCAAAGCTTTGTACTCTTTTGAAACTCATCATCCGTCGTTTTGCTTTTCAAATAATTCGTTAAATCATTTTGTTGATGACGCTCGAACATTTCTGCTCCAAGAATCAGTTGTTTTCCTTTTATCTTATACAATTCTTTTGTCGTTTGCAATTGCAACCAATGATTTACCGCATTATTATGATGTTCACCAAATAAAACAACATCATATTTTGCTAATTCTTTAATCATTTTATCAAAATCAACTTTCTTTTCTTGTTGATTATAAATTTGATAAGTTTTTCCGTTTTGCGCTTTAGCCTGAATTGTTAGTACAATTAATAAGGTATAAAGTATCGTTCTCATGTTATTTAAATTAATTCTAAATTGTAACAAATTAACAAAAAACTCTACATATAAAGAAAACAAATTCAACTACTATGAATAAAGTTCTTGAAATTAATCAACTTACTAAAAAATTTGGCAGTTTTACAGCGGTCAACAATGTCACTTTTTCGGTAGAAAAAGGAAACGTTTATGGATTACTTGGTCCAAACGGAAGTGGAAAATCGACAACATTAGGAATGATTCTTAATGTAATCAATCCTACAGCGGGTTCGTGGAAATGGTTTGATCAAGAACCAGATAACGATTCATTAAAAAAAATTGGTGCAATTATCGAAAGCCCAAAATTCTATCCTTATTTATCAGCAGAAAAAAATCTTGAAATTGTTGCTGATATTAAAGAAGTTAATTATGGAAAAATTGACGAAAAACTTGAATTAGTTGGATTACTTTCTCGTAAAAAAGATAAATTTCAACAATATTCGTTGGGAATGAAACAACGTTTGGCAATTGCGGCTGCGTTATTAAATGATCCTGAAGTGCTGATTTTAGACGAACCTACTAATGGTTTAGATCCACAAGGAATTATTCAGATTCGTGAATTGATTATTAAAATTGCTCAACAAGGAACTACAATTATTCTAGCAAGTCATTTATTAGACGAAGTCGAAAAAGTATGTTCGCATGTAGTGGTTCTGAATCAAGGAAAAATGCTTTATGCGGGTTCTGTAGATCAAATGAATTCAAGTTTTGGAAGTATAGAAGTTGCTGCGCAAAATATGGAAAGTTTGGAATATACACTAAAAACGTTCTCATTCGTTTCAAAAGTTACCAAAGAAAACAACAAACTTTTTGCTGTTTTATCAGAAGAGAAAGATCCAGCAGAAATTAACAAAATGCTTTATGAACAAGGAATTATCGTGAATCATTTAGTAAAACGTAAAGAATCTTTAGAACAACAATTTTTCCAACTAATCCAAAAACAGAACTAACATGAAAAGATTATTTAGCATAGAATGGAATAAATTATTCTACAATAAAGGAACGCGAATTTTCATCATTTTATATTTTGTGATGATTCTGTTAATGGGAATTACGTTACCGAATTTCAAACCAAATATGAATGAAATTGAAGTTGATTTAATCAAATTGGGAGCATTAGAGTTTCCTATAATTTGGCATAATATTACGTGGTTAATTGGTTTTGGAAAATTCTTTTTAGCTATTATTGTTATTAATAATATTACAAACGAATACTCTTTCGGAACTTTCAAGCAAAATACAATTGATGGTTTATCTAAAACTGAATTTTTAAACACAAAAGTTTTGATGAACGTTGTGATAACTTTGATTTCTACACTTTTAGTTGGCGTTTTAGTTTTTGCATTAGGTTCTATTTTTAGCGAAAAGTTTGATTTTGTAAACGGAATCGAATTCTTAGGAGGATATTTCGTCGAAATCTTCGCTTATATTGTATTCGCCATGTTTTTATCATTCCTATTAAAGAAAAGTGCTTTTGCGATTTTATCTTTAATTGTTTTGAATATTATAGAATCTGTTGCTAAAGTTGTTGAATTTTTAGTTCGTTTTGGTAAAAATCCTCCAAAAAATCCTAATGAAATTAAAATCTTAACTAATTATTTACCACTTAACTCGAACGGAAAAATAATTGATTATCCTTCTGTAGATATACAAAAAGCAATTATGGAAGGAAAATTATTTGTTGCGGATCATGTACAATGGGAATATTTTGCTGCAAATGTTTTCTACATCATTTTATTTCTTGGTTTATCCTTATTAATTATCAAAAAAAGAGATTTATAAATTATAAATATTTCATAAAAACAAGAAAACCTCCAAATTTGGAGGTTTTCTTGTTCAAAGCAATTTACAATATCACTTGTTTGTTTATCTTTGCAACTATGCAAATGACAAATTTCGAAGAGCTAAAAGCTCTGTTAAAATCAACCCCAAAGAAAATTGCAATTATACCGCACAAAAATCCTGATGGAGATGCGATAGGTTCTACATTGGCGATGTTTCATTATTTGAATAAATTGGGACATACGTGTAACATTGTTTCACCAAACGATTTTCCGAAGTTCCTAAAATGGATGCCTTCAGCAAAAGATATTGTAATTGCAGATTACCGACCAAAAGTTTCTGAAGCAATTATACATCAAGCTGAGTTGATTTTTATCTTAGATTTCAATACTGTAAAACGAATTGATGACTTAGGAAACTGGGTTGAACGTTCGAAAGCTCCAAAAATATTAATCGATCATCACCGCGAACCAGATACATTTGATTTTATGTATTCGGATATCGAAATGCCTGCGACTTGTCAAATGGTTTATAATTTTATCGAAGCGATGAATGATTTAGATAAAATTGATAAAGGCATTGCTGAATGTATTTATACTGGAATAATGACGGATACAGGCGGATTCCGTTTTCGTAATACATCGGCAGATACGCATAGAATTGTAGCAGAGTTAATTGATAAAGGTGTAGAAGTAGATAAAGTTACTTCTTATGTAAACGATTCACAAACACAAGGACGATTAAAGTTATTATCATTAACTCTAAATAATCTAACTTTTTTACCAGAATATCGAACAGCTTTCATGTTTTTAAAACGTGAAGATTTACTAGCAAATGGTTTTCAAAAAGGAGATACAGAAGGTTTTGTAAATTATGGTTTGAGTGTAGAAAATTTTATCTTTTCTGTAATTTTTATTGAAGACACACATCATAATTTCATTAAAATTTCGTTACGTTCGAAAGGTGATTTTGATGTGAATGAATTCTCTCGCAAACATTTCAATGGCGGCGGTCATATGAATGCTTCTGGAGGTCGTTCGGATATGAATATGGAAGAAACAATTGCTTATTTCCAATCCCTTTTACCAGAATATCAAGAAAAATTAGCTAGTATCGTTATCTAATGAAAAAAGTTATTTTATTCACTTTCGCTGTTTTTGCGTTAATGAGTTGTGATCAAAAAGTCATACAATATCCCGTTTCATATTCCAATGACGATTTTATGAAACGTTCGCAAGAACGTGGAAAATTATTGCATCAAGAAGAATTACAATGGTTTGATGATTATATGAAAACATCTGACCTAAAATTTGTTAAAACGAGTTCGGGCTTTTGGATTTCAAATAGTGGTCAACGAACAGCTTCTACAGCAAATAATGGAGACTACATCGAATTTGAATATCAAGTAACTGATCTCGAAAACAATATTTTATATTCGTTTAACGATAATAAAGTTCAGAAAATAATTTTAGGAAAAGCTGATATTGTGAGAGGTTTACAAGCTGGTTTGCAATTAATTCCTGAAGGTGAAACTGCTAAATTATTATTACCTTCGTTTTTAGCTTATGGAGGTTATGGTGATACACAAAAAATTGCTCCAGACTCGCCTATTATTATGGATGTAAAAGTTTTAAAAATAAAAAAACACTAATAAACACAAAGACTGTAAAGTTAAAATGAGAAAAATATTATTAATCTTAACTGTCATCACTACTCTTGTTAGTTGTGGCGTTAAAATTCCAAAATCGATGAGTAAAGAAGAATTTAAAAGTTTAGAAGACGGATTGTATGCAAAAATGACAACAAATCATGGTGCAATGACAATCAAATTATACGAAGAAGAAGCTCCAATGACTGTTGCTAACTTTGTAGGATTAGCAGAAGGTACAAAAGAAAATAAAGCAAAAGCAAAAGGAATTCCTTTTTATGATGGAATCATTTTTCACCGTGTAATCAAAGATTTCATGATTCAAGGTGGTGATCCAGACGGAAGAGGTACAGGTGGACCTGGTTACGATTTCGAAGATGAGTTTCATGCAACATTAAAACACGATAAAAAAGGTGTTTTATCTATGGCAAATTCAGGACCAGCAACAAACGGGTCTCAATTCTTCATTACAGAGGTTCCAACTCCATGGTTAGACGGTAAACACACTGTTTTTGGACAAGTTGTAGAAGGTTTAGAAGTTGTAGATTCTATTGCTAATGTAGAAAAAACAAGAGATGACAAACCAGTTGTTCCAGTTGTGATTGAGAAAGTAGAAATCGCTCGTAAAGGTGATAAATACGCCAAATATAACGGTGGAGAAGCTTTTGAAACTGCAAAAGCAAATCATGCAAAAAAACAAGCTGAAGCTGAAGCGAAAGCAAAAGCTGAAAAAGATGCTGAAATTGCTCGTCAAAAAGAATTAGAGGCTAAAGCGCAAACTACTCCTTCTGGATTAAAATATGTAATTTTAGAAGAAGGAAACGGAGCAAAACCTGTGCAAGGAGATCCAATTCAAGTACATTATACTTTACGTTTAAATGATGGTGAAAAATTAGATTCATCTTACGATCGCAATCAACCACTAGACGCAACAGTTGGTGTTACAGGATTAATCCAAGGTTGGATGGAAGCATTAACAATGTTCAACAGAGGTTCTAAAGTTTTCTTAATTATCCCTGCCGAATTAGGTTACGGATCAAGAGGTGCTGGAGGTGTTGTACCACCAAATGCAACTTTATATTTTGATATGGAAGTTTTAGATAAATAATTTATCTATTCAAAATAAGTAGAAAAGCCACTCAAATCGAGTGGCTTTCTTTTTTGCCTACATTTTTGAAATTACTATTTTTACTGCTTATCAAAACTCACATGAAAAATTTAACATCTCTAATTTTACTCTTTATCGGTTTACAAATAGTAAATGCACGAGAAATAGTAAACTTCAACTCTAATTGGAGCTTTAAAAAAGGGCCATTTACCACTGCAGAAATTAATTACAATTCTATCTTCAAAGGCGATTGGCAATTGGTTCAAGTTCCACATACATGGAATGCAACTGATATGCAAACGAACCAAGTTACACCTGGTTTTTATAGTACAAACGAGCGTTTTTATGTGGGTGATTCGTATTACAGAAAATCTTTTACGCCAAAAACAAACTGGAAAGGTAAACGAATCTTTATCAAATTTGAAGGTGTTGGAGCAAATGCAGAAGTTTACATGAATAATTCTCCTTTAAAATCAACTCAAAATAAGAACAAAGTAAGCTATCAAAGTGATGTAAACAACGGAAATTATAATTTTGTAGGTCGTCATCAAGGTGGATATTCTGCTTTTGTTTTGGAATTGACAGGAATGTTAAAATTTGATCAAGAAAATGAAATTTTGGTTAAAGCTAATAACGAAGAAAATCCAGCAATTATTCCTGTTAATCATGTTTTATTCCTGTTTATGGCGGAATTTATCGTCCTGTTTCGTTAATTGTTACTGATCCTATCAATATTGCTGTAAATGATTTTGCTTCGGCTGGAATTTTTATTTCTCAGAAAAATGTTAGTAAAAAATCGGCTGATATTCATCTTAAAGTCAAAGTTGATAATAAATCAGCTCAAACAAATAACATCGAAATTTTCACTTCGATCATCGATCATAACAATAAAACTGTAAAGTCTATCAGCACTCCTTACACTCTATCACCACAAGGAAGACAAGAAATTATTCAAGATATTAAGGTTAATAATCCACATTTATGGAATGGATTAGAAGATCCATATTTATATAAAGTAGTGACATAAATCAAACAAAATAATCAAGTTTTAGATGAAGTAACACAACCTTTGGGTATTCGTAAATTTGAACTAAAAGCGAACGAAGGTTTCTTCTTAAACGACAAAAAATATCCGCTTTATGGCGTGACAAGACATCAAGATCGCTGGGGAAAAGGTTCGGCTTTATCAAATGAAGATCACGATGAAGATTTAGCAATTATAAAAGAAATTGGTGCAACTTCTATTCGATTAGCTCATTACCAACAATCTGATTATTTTTACTCGAAATGTGATAGTCTAGGATTGATTGTTTGGGCAGAAATTCCGTTTGTGAATCAGGTTACAACCTTGGAAGAAAATAATGCAATGCAACAATTAAAAGAGTTGATTCGTCAAAATTACAATCATCCATCTATTTACACTTGGGGATTACACAATGAAGTTTATTCGCCAAATAATTACACCATCGAATTGACAACAAAGCTAAATGACTTAGCTAAAACAGAAGATTCTGATCGTTATACAGTACAAGTAAGTGGTTATAATGTGGTCGATCATCCAGTTAATAATAATGCGGATATACAAGGAATTAATCATTATTTTGGATGGTACAATGGCGAAGTAGAAAATTTGACAGACAAAGAAGATGTTGAAACTTGGGCGAATGAAATTTCGAAAAAATTCAAAGATTACAAAATCATTTTCTCTGAATATGGCGCAGAAGCAAAACCTGAAGATCAAGTTGAAGTTGCTGGGAACTATGGAAATCAATGGAGTGATCCTGCATTTTTTCCAGAAGAATTTGCAACTAAATTTCATATTGTTCATTGGGCAACAATAGAAAAACATCCAATATTTTTGGGATCTTATGTTTGGAATACTTTCGATTTTGCAACGCCTATTACACGATTAAATGTTAATCCAAGAAATTTCAAAGGTTTGGTTTCGTTTGATCGAAAAATTAAAAAAGATCCTTTTTATTGGTATAAAGCAAATTGGAGCAAAGAACCTGTTGTTTATTTAACGCAACGTAGAATGGTAAATAGAGGAAATGAATTTACAACTGTTACAATCTTCTCTAATCAAGGAACGCCAACGTTAACTGTAAATGGTAAAAAGATTGAAAATGTAAAAAATGGCTATAATAAGATTCATTTCGTTGCTGAAAATGTTCAATTGCAAAAAGGTGAAAACATAATCATTGCAGAAACTAATCTTAATGGAAAAACCATTTCAGATAAGATTATTTGGAACTATGATTCAAAATATAAAACTTCTCAAAAAGAAGCCACTACGAAAGATATTCATGTTGGACTTTAGTGAGAAATAATATCATTAAAAAAGGCTTAAAAATTAATTTTTAAGCCTTTTTTAATTGTAGTTTACTACTTATTTTTCAAAATCTCGTGAAAAACGGTTTGAGCTGAGAAAATTCGGTTCGTTGCTTCATCAATTACGATAGAACGATCAGAATCTAAAACTTCATCAGATACTACTACATTGCGACGAACTGGTAAACAATGCATAAATTTTCCGTTATTTGTCAAATTCATTTTATCCATTGTCACTTCCCAATCCTTATCACCATCATTCGGTTGACCATAATTTTCATAAGAAGACCAGTTTTTTGCATAGACAAAATCAGCATCTTTCAACGCTTCATCTTGATCATAAGCAATCGTTGCTCCATCAGTAAATTTTGGATCTAGCTCCAAACCTTTTGGTTGTACAACTGTAAAATCTACCCAATCTACTTTAGAAAACCATTGCGCAAAAGAATTCGGAACAGCTTGTGGCAAACGACGTGGATGCGGCGCCCAAGTCATCACAACTTTCACTTTCTTTTCAGGTTTTGTCCCAGGCGTATAACCCGTTTTTTCTGCAATTGTAATTAAATCAGCAAAAGATTGTAATGGATGTAATGTTGCACTTTCCAAAGACACAACAGGAACAGAAGATAATTCTTTTACTTTATTGAACATGATTTCGTTATAATCTTCATCACGATCTACTAATTTCGGAAAAGTACGAACGCCTAAAACATCACAATACGCACTCATTACCTGAATTGCTTCTTTGATATGTTCTTGCGAATCTCCGTTCATCACAGCACCATCAGCCATTTCCAATGTCCAAGAATCTGCTCCAGCATTCAAAACCCAAGCATTTGCTCCAAGATTATAAGCCGCTTTAATAGAACTTAGACGTGTACGTAAACTTGGATTAAAAAAAATTAAACCAACTGTTTTATTTTTACCAACTTCTTGTTGAGCAAAAGGATTTGCTTTAATTTCTAAGGCTGTTTTTAGTAATTCGTCGATGTTTTCTACATCATAAACCGAAGTAAATTGTTTCATAATTGAGAAGAATCTTTTGTTTTATTTGTTCTGCAAAATTAGTGGAAACAATCGAGGTTTAAAGAATTATTTTTGCTAATTTTCACTTAAAACAACGTCAATTCATCTTGTGGACCACGAATATCTAAATCTAAATCATTGTTTAATTTCTTAATAAAATATTTGGCTAACATTGGCGATTCTAACTCTAAATTTTGATGAATAAAGAAATACAATTTCTGCAAACCTTCTGCTTTCCAAAGTTTAATTGTTTCAATCCATTCATCCAAACGCTCGTAATCAGATGGAATATTTGCTCCAACAAAACGCACAAAAGCTTCATTCGAAGTCAATCGCATATGCACCATATCTCTCCTACCCGCTGTATCAACAATAATATTTGAAATGTTATGCTTTTCTAATAACGAAACCAATCGATTAAAATTTTCTTCGTTCGAAAACCAATCTTCATGACGAAGTTCTACAGCTAACGGATAACCTTTCGGAAAATTTTGAATGAAATTTTCTAATTTTTCAAAATCTTTTGGAGCAAAATTTTCGTGCATTTGTAAGAAAATCATTCCTAATTTTTCTTCAAATAACGCAACTGCATCCAAATATTGATTCAATTTATCTGTCACATTTTGCAATCGTCCATAATGACTAATACTTTGTGGAATTTTCGGGAAAAATTTAAAATCTTTTGGAGTTTTATTTACCCAAGTTTCGACATTTTCTTTACTTGGCGAACGATAATATGTCGCATTTAACTCGATACTATTAAATTGCGTTGAATAATAACTCAATTCATCTTTTGTTTTAGGCGGATAAAAATTCTTCAAATCTTGCTTATTCCATTTTGCACAGCCTACATATACTTCGAAATTATCTGATTTATCAACTTTATTCAACAAATCAATCGTTTCTTTTGGCGTTTTTGGCAATGTAAAATCAACCAATTCTGGGTTTTCTACTTTTCCGAATTTCATCTTTCTAAATTTGAACGAAAATTAAGCAATTATAAGCAGTTCTCATGATCTATTTTACGACAAAATGTCAGAAAAATTTCATTTGGAATATCTTTTGAAATTTACATTCCGTCTACAAATCTCATGATTTAGACTATTTACAAGAAAAACTAATTATTAAAAATAAAAAATACAATAACGATGAATAAAGGAAATATTAATGTTTCGGTAGAGAATATCTTTCCATTAATTAAGAAGTTTTTATACAGCGATCACGAAATCTTTTTGCGTGAGTTGATTTCGAATGCTTCTGACGCAACCCTGAAATTAAAGCATTTAACAAGTATTGGTGATGCAAAAGTAGAATACGGAAATCCAAAAATTGAAGTAAAAATCAATAAAGACGATAATACTTTACATATTATTGACCAAGGTTTGGGAATGACAGCTGATGAAGTTGAAAAATACATCAATCAAGTTGCTTTTTCTGGTGCAGAAGAATTTATTAATCAACACCAAGATGCAGACGGAATTATCGGACATTTTGGTTTAGGTTTTTATTCTGCATTTATGGTTGCGGATAAAGTAGAAATCATTACAAAATCATACAAAGACGAGCCAGCAGTTCATTGGACATGTGATGGTTCTCCTGAATTTACCTTAGAAAATTCGGATAAAACCGAGCGTGGAACTGAAATCGTTTTACACATTGCTGAAGATTCGAAAGAGTTTTTAGACGAATGGAAAATCCGTGAATTATTGAATAAATACAATAAATTCATGCCAATTCCGATCAAATTTGGAACGAAAAAAGAAACACTTCCTTTACCAGAAGGTGCTGCTGAAGATGCTAAACCAGAGGAAATCGAAGTTGATGATATTATCAATAATACAAATCCGGCTTGGACAAAAGCGCCATCAGAATTGTCTGACGAAGATTATCAAAATTTCTACAGAGAATTGTATCCAATGCAATTCGAAGAACCTTTATTCCATATTCACTTAAATGTTGATTATCCATTTAATTTGACTGGAATTTTATTCTTCCCAAAATTAGGAAACAACATCAATATTGATAAAGATCGTATTCAATTATACCAAAATCAAGTATTTGTAACAGACGAAGTGAAAGGAATTGTTCCTGATTTCTTGATGTTATTACGTGGTGTGATAGATTCTCCAGATATTCCATTGAATGTTTCGCGTTCGTACTTACAAGCTGATGGAGCTGTGAAGAAAATTTCGGCACATATTACGAAAAAAGTGGCGGATAAAATGTCTTCATTAATGAATCAAAATCGTGAAGATTACGAGCAAAAATGGAACGATATTAAAGTTGTAATTGAATATGGAATGATTTCGGAAGATAAATTCTTCGAAAAATCTGACAAATTTGCATTGTATCCAACAGTTGATGGTAAATATTTTACTTGGGATGAATTAAATACTGCGATTAAAGACAATCAAACCAACAAAGACGGAAAATTAGTAATTCTTTATGCGTCTGATGTTGATGGACAAGATCAATACATACAAATTGCGAAAGAAAAAGGTTACGAAGTAATTTTATTAGATTCTCCTATTTCTTCTCACTTGATTCAGAAGTTAGAATCTACAAAAGAAAATGTAACATTTGTTCGTGTTGATGCGGATCATATCAATAATTTGATTGAAAAAGATGAAGTTAAAATTTCCAAATTATCTGATGATGATAAAGAAAAATTGAAAACTGAAATCACAGAATCAATCAACAATAAATCATATACAATTCAATTAGAAGATTTATCTGGAACAGATGCACCTTTCATCATTACGCAATCAGAATTTATGCGTCGTATGAAAGATATGCAAGCTTCTGGCGGAGCTGGGATGTTTGGAATGGGTAATTTCCCTGAAATGTATAATGTTGTTGTGAATGCAAACTCGGATTTAGCAACAGAAATTTTAGCTAAAGATTCGAAAGAAGAAAAAGAAGCGTTGATTAATCAAGCATTAGATCTAGCAAAATTATCGCAAGGTTTGTTAAAAGGTAAAGAATTAACAAATTTTATCAATAGAAGTTTTAAGAACATTAAATAATCTCAGAACACTATATTTTAGTAATCTTAAACTTAAAATCCAGCACATAATGTGCTGGATTTTTTATTTCTAAATAGATTTATTGATGTGTTAAACTTTTAAAATTAATCTGAAATAATTTGCAAAACATGATTTTTGTCATTAATTTTACATCAAGGAATTAATAATTATTCGTTCAGGACTTCAAAATACTTTAGTTGTTTTGAAACAGAACATTAAAATTAATAGTTGTTTTTCCACAAAATAACGAAATTTTTAAGCCGACAGAGAATTTTCATAATAAGGTGAAAATTAATTCAAATCATTATCAAAAATTTCGGGAAGGATTTCAAGAAATTGAAATCCTTTTTTCTCTAGACGTTCTTTTTAAATCGATTTTGCTCATAGTTATTGCATAGGATTAATAGTCTCTCATATATGAGTACATTTCATTTATTATTTACAATAGATATTTGTTCTATTTATAAAAATTCTTTTTTATAATCATTTAAAAAGAACAAGTTACAATGGACTTATTCAGAAGAAAGAATTTGACATTGGGAAGGATTTCAAGAGATTGAAATCCTTTTTTTTTGCAATTATTATAACAAAAAAAGAGCGACAAACATGTCGCTCTTTTAATATATATCAGAATGTTATTATTCTTGTGATACAATTTTTGCAGATAAATACTCACGGTTCATACGTGCAATGTTATCTAAAGAAATTCCTTTTGGACATTCGATTTCACAAGCTCCTGTATTTGTACAGTTACCAAAACCTTCTAAATCCATTTGTGCAACCATTTTTTGAGCACGACGAGCAGCTTCTACTTGTCCTTGTGGTAACAATGCGAATTGAGAAACTTTAGCTCCTACGAATAACATTGCAGATCCATTTTTACAAGTTGCAACACAAGCTCCACAACCAATACATGTTGCAGCGTCGAACGCTTCATCTGCATGCATTTTGTTTACTGGAATATTGTTTGCATCTACTGTACGTCCTGATGTATTTACAGAGATGTAACCACCAGCTTGTTGGATACGGTCGAAAGATGAACGGTCTACAATTAAATCTTTGATTACTGGGAATGCAGCAGATCTCCATGGTTCGATGTAAATCGTTTCACCATCTTTGAACATACGCATATGTAATTGACAAGTTGTAACACCTCTATCTGGTCCGTGCGCTTCTCCATTGATGAATAAAGAACACATACCACAAATACCTTCACGACAGTCGTGGTCGAATGCAACTGGCTCTTTTCCTTCCTCTATTAATTGCTCGTTTAATAAATCAAGCATTTCTAAGAAAGAAGAATCAGTAGAAACATCTTTTAAGGAATATGTTTCCATTTTTCCTTGAGCATTAGCGTTTTTTTGACGCCAAATTTTCAGCGTGATGCTGATTGTTTTTGATGATGCCATAATTCTATATGATATTTTGACATTTTGCTTGAAGGTTTGTTATCAAGCAAAATGATTTTATTATTTATAACTACGAGTTTTAAGCTCGATATATTTGTAATTTAATTCCTCTTTGTGTAAAACCTCAGTGTTGATATCATCACCTTTATATTCCCAAGCGGCAACATAAGTATAATTTTCATCATCACGCATTGCTTCACCTTCTTCTGTTTGGTACTCCTCACGGAAGTGACCACCACAAGACTCATTACGGTTAAGAGCGTCAATTGCCATTAACTGTCCTAATTCTAAGAAGTCAGCTACACGTCCAGCTTTCTCTAACTCAGTGTTCATTTCGTTAGCATCACCAGGAACTTTTACATCACGGTAGAATTCTTCACGTAAAGCAGCAATTTCAGCAATCGCTTCTTTTAAACCTTGAGCATTACGAGCCATACCTACTTTGTTCCACATAATATTTCCTAAACGTTTGTGGAAACTATCTACAGTTTTAGTTCCTTTATTGCTTAAGAAATGTTGAATTTGGTCTTTAACAGCCTTTTCAGCTTCATCAAATTCTGGCGTATTTGTAGGAATTTTACCTGTACGAATATCTGCTGATAAATAATCTGCAATTGTATAAGGTAATACGAAATAACCATCTGCTAAACCTTGCATTAATGCAGAAGCTCCTAAACGGTTAGCTCCGTGATCAGAGAAGTTAGCTTCTCCTACTACGAAACATCCAGGAATTGTTGATTGTAAGTTGTAGTCAACCCAAACACCACCCATTGTGTAGTGAATTGCTGGATAGATACGCATTGGATTTTCGTATGGATTCTCATCTGTAATTTTCCAATACATTTGGAATAAGTTTCCATATTTCTCTTCAATCCATTTTTTACCTAATTTCTCGATTTCAGCATCTGATGGATTTTGATCTCCGTTTGCGAAAGCAACCTCACGACCTTTTTTCTTGATCTCATCTGTAAAATCTAAATAAACTCCTTCTCCAGTTTCATTTGCTTCAATACCATAACCAGCATCACAACGCTCTTTTGCAGCACGAGATGCAACGTCACGAGGAACTAAGTTACCAAATGCAGGATAACGTCTTTCTAAGTAGTAATCTCTGTCTTCTTCTTTGATATCAACTGCTTTTTTCTTACCAGCACGGATTGCTTCAGCATCTTCTTTCTTTTTAGGAACCCAGATACGACCAGAGTTACGTAAAGATTCAGACATTAAAGTCAATTTAGATTGATTTGTTCCGTGGATTGGAATACAAGTTGGGTGAATTTGTACATAACAAGGGTTAGCAAAATAAGCACCTTTTTTGTGAATTTTCCATGCTGAAGTTACGTTAGAACCCATTGCATTAGAAGATAAGAAATATACGTTTCCGTAACCACCAGTAGCAATAACTACTGCGTGAGCAGAATGTCTTTCGATTTCACCTGTAATTAAATTACGAGCGATAATACCACGAGCTTTACCATCTACAAGTACAATATCTAACATTTCGTGACGGTTGTACATTTGGATGTGCCCTAAGTGGATTTGCTGATTCATTGCTGAATAAGCTCCTAATAATAATTGTTGCCCTGTTTGACCTTTCGCATAGAAAGTACGAGATACTTGTACCCCACCAAAAGAACGATTATCTAATAACCCACCGTAATCACGTGCAAAAGGAACCCCTTGCATTACACATTGGTCGATAATATTACCAGAAACCTCCGCTAAACGATAAACGTTAGACTCACGAGCGCGGTAATCACCACCTTTGATTGTATCGTAAAATAAACGATAGATAGAGTCGTTATCTCCTTTATAATTTTTAGCAGCATTAATACCCCCTTGTGCAGCAATAGAGTGAGCACGACGAGGTGAATCTTGGTAACAGAAAGCTTTTACTTTATATCCTAACTCTGCTAAAGTAGCAGCTGCAGAACCACCAGCTAAACCAGTACCTACAACAATAACATCAATTTTATCACGGTTATTTGGAGCCACTAAGTTTAGGTGTGCTTTGTGTTCGCTCCATTGTTGTGCGATATCTCCTTCTGGAGATTTTGAATCTAATATACTCATTTCTTGATATTATTTAATTATTTAACAAAAAAATGGTAAACAGCGATGATAATGAAACCTGCTGGAATTAAAATTGAATACCATTTCCCGAAAGCAACAATTACTGGAGTGTATTTGTTGTGTCTTGCACCAATAGATTGGAATGCTGATGCAAATCCATGTTGTAAGTGTAATGATAAAAATACAAATGCAACAATGTAAATTACTAATCTTACAAAACTTAAAGCACCTTCTAATGTGAAAACGTGGTTTAAGTGATCCATAAAGTAATTTCCTTGAGCAAACTCAGGATTTGGAACAATGTAGTGATCAGTAATTGTAGGAACCCAAAAGTCATACAAGTGTAATAATAAGAAAATTAAAATTACAGATCCAGAAACTAACATGTTTCTTGACATCCAAGAAGCATTTGCAGCACCATTATACTTTTGGTAAGCAACTGGTCCACGCGCTTTCTTGTTTTGCGCTTCTAATACAAACCCCATTACAAAGTGGTATACAACACCAATTAATAAAATAGGCTGCATTAAATATTGGATAAAAGGGTTATCACTCATGAAAGCCGAAACTTCATTGAACCCATTCGGATTAATAACAGATAATGCATTAATCACGAAATGTTGTAACAAGAACACGATCAAAAATAACGCTGAAAGCGCCATCGCGAACTTCTTACCAATCGACGATTTTAGTAATGATTCATTTGCCATAAAGCAATTCGTTTAATTTTTTAGATATTTCCACAAATTTAATCATCCCATTGCTCTAATCACAATGAATTATATCATTTCGTTAACAGATTTCAATAGTTTAGAATCATTCTTAGTTAATTAAGACATTTTTAACAATTTTTCTAAATTTTTATTGCTTAATAAATAATTAATTTCTATACTTGCAGTAGAAAAGTAGAACAACTTTTCATAGGTTTAAGTTAGTTAGGTTAATCCTCTTATATTTCTATAAGAGGATTTTTTATTTTTTTAGTTGTAACATTATTCTTTTTTTTACTACAAATAAAGAGCAACAGAATAATAGTTTGAATAATAAAGCAAAAATATTTACCGAATTAGTCGAGAAAAATCAGGGAATTATCCATAAGGTTTGTCGTATTTACACAGACGACAAGGATTCTCATGACGATTTATTTCAGGAAATTGTATTGCAATTATGGCGTTCTTACGATTCCTTCAAGGGAGATTCAAAATTTAGTACGTGGATGTATCGTGTTAGCTTAAACACAGCAATTACATTAATCAAAAAAAAAACAAAATCCAGTGAAACTGATTTTAATGAAGCTCAATTTTTAAACTTAAAATCAGACGACAAAGACGAATTTTTAGAAGAGCGTATCACACTTTTATACGCGGCAATTAGATTATTAAACGACGTAGAACGTGCATTGGTACTGCTATTTTTGGAAGACTTACCTTACAAAGACATTGCCGAAACTTTAGGAATTTCGGAAGTAAATGCACGAGTAAAGATGAACAGAGTGAAGATAAAATTAAAAGAAATAATGTCTAAAATGGAACAATAATGGAGTTAGATGACTTAAAATCAATTTGGGGTTCCATAAAGGAAGAAGAAAAGTTTGATCAAAATCAAATTTTTCAAATGTTGAAGAAAAAATCATCAACAACAATAAAATGGTTATTTATATTCACTTTTTTCGAATTTATCCTTTTTCTTGTCTACAATTTATATGTTTTAATTTCAGGAAAAAATTTTTTTAATAACGAAGTCAAAACATTAGTCGAAGAAAAAACAATTAACAATTACGAGATCGCTTCGGTTTTTAGTATTGTGATTACGTTTGGATTTTTGGTGATGGCTTATCGTTATTTCAAAAAAATAGATCTTAATCAATCTGTGGTCGATTTGATGAAAAACATTATTTCATTTCGTCGATTGGTGAACTTGTTTATTCTTTTCACCGTTTTAAGTTTAATTGTTTCTTCTGCCCCATTCTATTACGAATTAGGCCAATCTATTTATTTGGCAAAACACGCTCATGATATACAGCCAATTGTGAATAATGCTGCTGTTTATGGTTGGATTGCAATAATAACTGCTGTTGCTTTTATTGTGATTATAGGAACGGTTTATTATGGGATTATTTATTTTTTATTTTTAAGAAAACTTCAACAAAACATGAAAGAGTTGAAAGAAATGAAATAAAATCTTATTTTTGTAAACTGAATGAAAAAATTTATCCAATATCTTATGCTAACGATTTCACTGTTTATGACAGTGTATCAGTCTGCGCATATATTGGATCATGCTCTAAATAAAGAGCACAAAGAGCTGAAAGACAAATTCTCTAACGTACACGATCATAGCTGTACAATTTGCCATTTCAATCAACATTTTATAGAAAATGATTCAGAAATTGAGTTATTTGAATGGTCACAATCATTTATCCAAAAAGATAAAACACTTTACACAACTCGTGTAAAACAAGCTGTATTACTTACTCAAAAAAGTCTTCGAGCACCGCCCTACGCAATTTAATTTCAGAAAAAACCACCTTATTTTTTTAACGTTATTAAATTATTGTATTTATGTCAATCAACATAAAATGTAGTATTGCGGCTACATTATTGTGCGGAACTGTGTTTGCACAAAACATTTTCGAAGGTCAAATTATAGATAAAAATCAAAAACCAATTCCTTTCGCAACTGTATACTTCAACAACGAAGAATATCACACAAATGCCGAAGGAAAATTTAGAATTGAGAATTTAAACAAAGGAAATTATCAAGTTCAAATTGATGAGCAAGGTTACGAACCTTTTTCTCAAAATATTACGTTTGATTCTCAACAAAAATTTGTTTTTACACTTACTTTTCACAAAGCATATAATTTAGATGAAGTTACTGTTTTAGGGCATCATCACGATTTTTCAACAGCTAATGTAGAGCGTGTCGATCAATCTTATATTCAAGAAAACTATGCAGGATCATTAGCCAAATCACTTGAAAATATTGCAGGTGTTAATGCTTCTGGAATTGGATCATCAGCTTCAAAACCAATTATTCGTGGACTTGGTTTCAATCGATTAATTGTTGCTGAAAATGGTGTAAAACAAGAAGGACAACAATGGGGAGCCGATCATGGTTTGGAGATTGATGCGCTAAATGTTGAAGATGTCGAAGTGATAAAAGGGCCTGCGGCTTTGGAGTACGGAAATGAAGCTATTGCTGGAGTTATCAAGATTAACAATAACAATTTACCAGCGAAACATTCACTTTCTGGAGAAGCAAAAACTTTATATCAATCAATAAATGATAATTACGGAATTGGATTTAATTTGAAATCTCGTAACGATCATTTTTTCTATAAAATAAAAGGTTCTTATTCTGATTATGCAGACTACAGAACGACTACCGATCGCATTTATTACCTGAATCGCTATTTACCAATTTACAATAAACGTGTAAAAAATACGGCTGGACAAGATTTGAATGCTGAAATACAAACAGGTTATATTGGTGAGAAATTTCGTTCAATTTTAACGGTTTCTAACGTTAATCAGAAAATCGGTTTCTTTCCTGGTTCACACGGAATTCCTTCTGTAGATAGACTTCAAGATGATGGAAATTATAGAAATATCGAATTTCCTTATCAAAAAGTGAATCATTTTAAAGTAATTTCCGAAAATGAATTTCGTTTAAATTCAAAAGACGTTTTAAAATTTTTAGCAAGTTATCAAAACAATCGTCGACAAGAAGTTAGTTCATTTCACACACATTATGCAAATCAACCAGTTCCAACAAAAAATCCTGATTTAGAATTAGATTTTAATTTATCAACGTATGATTCTCAATTAAAATTTGAACATAATCATAGCAAAAATTTCAAAACAATAATTGGCGCACAAGCGCAATTACAAGCCAATAATATTGCCGGTTACAATTATTTATTACCAAAATATGACCGAAATATTTTTAGCGGATTTTTGATTGAAGAATTCAAAAAAGGAAATCGTTGGAAAGTAACTGCTGGTTTACGTTACGATTATTCGACGTTCAAATCGGAAGGTTATTTTGATGAATTTCTTTACAATTATTTGATTGAAAAAGGTAATTCTGAAGGCATTGCAGATTATTATGCAAATCGTAGCAAATCAATCGATCGTAGTTTCAGTAATTTAAACGGAATGATTGGTGCAACTTTTCAACCAAATGATTTATGGGATTTCAACTTGAATGTTGGAACAAATTTCCGTTTACCAACCGCTATAGAATTGGGTTCTAACGGAATTCATCACGGTAGTTTTAGACATGAACGAGGTGACGAAAATCTTGATATAGAAAAAGGAATTGCTGTAGATTTCAAATCTGTTTTTCACAAAAATGATTGGAATATTTCGCTAAGTCCGTATTTATATTATTTCAGCAATTATATTTTCTTAAAACCTTCGGGACAATTTTCGATTCTTCCTCATGGTGGACAAATTTATCAATATACACAAAGCAAAGCTTTGTTGACTGGTTTTGAATTTGAAGTTCGTAAGAAAATCAACGAAAATTTTGATGCAAATCTTGTGTACGAATATTTATACAATCGACAAATTACGGAAAATAAAAAATTCGGAAATTATCTTCCTTTCACTCCTGCAAATAATTTATTTGGACAAATTAATTATAAAATCAATCAAAATATTGCATTTTTAGAAGGTTTGAGCTTTTTTGCAAATGGAAAATATACATTTGAGCAAGATAAAATTGCACAAAATGAAGATATCACTCCAAGTTATTTCTTGGTTGGAATTGGAGGAAAAACGAAACTTAAATTCAATAATTTTAGTGCAAATTTAAGTGTTCAGGTTTCTAATTTATTCAATAAAAACTATTACAATCACACCAGTTTTTATCGTGCATTGCAATTACCAGAACAAGCTCGAAACATACAAATTATGTTAGGAATTCCGTTCGGAAAATAGTTGATACATGAAAAAGAAACATCCTATTTTTGGACTTTTCTTTAGTATTATTCTTTTTTCGATTCCAACTTTTAATCAATTACATTTTTCTTTAATCGATCATTCACAAGATTTTTCGAATCAAAAGAAAGAAATTATTCATCATCAATGTAATCATTTCACCTATTACTCTGTCTTTATTGACACGCATGATGAACCAAAAATAGAATCAAAACCGAACGAAGAATTTTACAGTAAAGAAAGTTTTGAACAAGTAGAAAAAATTAAACATTCTACAATTGAATATCATTTTACACGAGGTCCGCCTCAGGATTTTGTTTATTAATAAATCAACCAAAATCTTAAAAAAATAATATTCAATTCAAAAAAAATAAAACAATGAAAAATTCAATTTTAAACTATTCATTTATAACATTATCAGCATTATTCATTACATCTTGTTCATCAGATGATTTTTCATTAGATACAACAAAACCTGAAATTAATTTGATTGCACCTAAAGACCACGATGAATTTCATTTAGGCGAAACCATCTCAATTGATGCTATTTTGAAAGACAATGTAGAATTGGGAACGGTAAAAATTGAAATTCATTCCGCAGAAGATGGTCATCAACACAGAACAGCAAATGTTAATTGGACGTATGATGCAGAAGAAGCTATTCCAGCAGGAAAAACTGAGCACACATTAAGTCATAAAGTAAATATTCCTACAGAAGGAATTACGGAAGGACATTATCACTTAGGATTATTCTTAATTGATCGCGCTGGAAATCAAACGCAATCTTTTATCGAAATCGTTGTAGGTGAAGATTACGACCATGATCACTAAAAAAAAAATTTGAAAACGTCCGAAATTTCGGGCGTTTTTTTATGTGCATTGTTAAAAGAATACTATTTTAGCACTCTTCAATTATATCAAAACAAAAAAATGATTGCAATAGCAGATAGTGGTTCTACTAAAACGGATTGGGTAATTTTAGATAGCGACCTTAATGAAGTTTTTAGAACAAGTACAATTGGATTTAATCCGTATTTTGTAACAGCAGAAGATATTACGACTGAATTACAAAAAAATGAAGATTTTGCACCTGTTGCAAATGATTTCGCAAAAATCTTTTTTTATGGTGCTGGAACTTCCAGCGAAACAATGCATGCTGTTGTTAAAGAAGGTTTACAAAACTTCTTTACAAATGCTGAATTTGTAATAGACCATGATTTATTAGCCGCTTGTTATGCCACTTACATGGGAAAACCTGCAATGGTCTGTATCTTAGGAACAGGTTCTAACTCTTGTTATTTCGATGGAACAACAATGCGTGAAGAAACAAAATCTTTAGCTTATATCTTAGGAGACGAAGGTTCTGGAAATGACTTAGGAAAACGTGTATTACGCGCTTTTTATACAAAAAAAATGCCTCCACATTTAGCAAAAGCTTTTGATGATTATTATAAATTATCTGTAGATGAGTTAAATAAAAATGTGTACCAAAATAAATTTGCAAATACATATTTAGCTTCTTTCAATAAATTTGTTGTTGAACATAAAAATGATCCATTTATTCAGAAAATTATTTATGATGCGATGTCTTCTTTTATCGAATATCAAATTATGCCTTACGAAGAAGCTCGTCATTCTGAATTAAATTTTATTGGTTCAATTGCTCATATTTACGAAGATGTTATTCGTTCAGTTGCGGCAGAATATCACTTAACAGTTGGTCATATTATTAGAAAACCAATTGATAATGTTGTTGATTATCACAAAAAATATTTGATTAAATAAGCATGGCAGCTCAACCAAAAATAGCGGTAATTTCTTACAATACTCCTCATCGCAAAACACAAGATGTTTTGCACGGATTAAAAGCTAAAGGTTATCAAAATGTAAAAATATTTGCTTTGCCTTTTGTACAAAGAGAAAATCCGTTCAAACCAATTTATCAACATCGTCCAAGTAAAGCGATTCAAGTAAATTTAGATGATTACTGTAATAATTTTGGTTATAATTTCGATTTGACAACTGCTGAAACGTTGAATAATCAATTAAACGATTATAAAGCTGAATATGTAATTATTGCAGGTGCGGGATTATTACCAGATGAGTTGGTTGACAATCATAAAATTATCAATACACACCCAGGTTTTTTACCTTTGACAAGAGGTTTAGATTCATTAAAATGGGCAATCACAAAAGGAGTCGAAATTGGTGTTACAACTCATTTTGTAGACACAGAAGCCGATGCTGGCTTTTTGATTGAACAACAATATGTTCCTGTTTACGGGAATGATACGTTTCATTCTTTGGCTAATCGTCAATATGAAACAGAAATTGAAATGTTAGTTAATTCGATTGAATTAATACCAACACTTTCAGAATTCAAATCACTTTCATCAAATGAATTTGAAGCGACGCGCAGAATGCCAAAAGCTATTGAAGAAAATTTGATGCAAGCATTTGACACTTACAAAGAAAAATATAAAAGGGATTAAAAATTTTTTAGAAAAAAATTAAAAAGCTAACCGAATTGGTTAGCTTTTTTGTTGAATCTATTTTTTAATTTGATTTTACTATCTTTAATAAAATAATTAAGATGAACAAAGAAAAACCTTTGAGCGAATTAACATTAGAAGAATTAAATGAAAAAAGAAAAAAAGTTAATAAACTTAATCTTAGCATTCAAATTCCTTTATTACTCATTGCAATCGTTTTATTAATTCTGAAGATGACAAACAAATATGATATCAATGTAACATTCGTTATTTTATTATCATGTTCTGTAACTTTTATTCCTCTTATAACAGGTTTAGCGAAAATAAATGCAGAAATCAATACCAGAAAAAAAGCGAATCAATGAGTTTCTTTTCTCTTTTTCCTAAGATGTAAAATTCCTTTGATTGGATTATAAATCATAATAAAAACCATCATTACAATTCCGAAATAAAATAAGGTTCTAAAAATTTGAATATCTGCGATCAACAAAGCTTGATTATACAATTGAGATTTTAGATTGCTTGCTGTCAAACTGATAGACTCATTTACTAAATGAGTTGTATCGTGTTTATTGAATAGATTATTCCATTGTTCTTGAAAAATTGTATTGGTAATATCTAAATTTTTCGTCATCAAAAATTGATGTTTAGTCGTCAAGAAAAGAATTGCATTTTGCATAATCGAAAAACTAATTGTTGACGACCAATAACGCATTGCAACTGCTGCTTGCATGGTATTCATAGAAAAATTAGCATGTACAGAACATACCATATATTGCAAAATTGGCGCAAACAACATTCCTTGTCCCATTCCTTCCATCAACAATGGCGGAATAACTGCATTCGGACGAGTATCTGGAACCAAAATGTAACTAAACCACAACATAGCAAACGTTAAACAAAAAAAACCTCCAAAAAACACATACTTATATTGCGTTTGAAATTGTGTTATGATGTAATAAGCAAACAATGCTCCAATATAAATTCCGGCACAATTATAATATTGTATTTGCAAAACAAACTCCCAATTCCATTTCCAAACAACATTCATCACTTGATAAATGTTACTCATACTCGATTTGAAAATATAAAATGTAAAAAACAACAACATACCTACAATAACTCTTTCGGAACGAAGAATCTCGAAATGGAAAATTGGTTTTTTAGACGTTAATTGTTGCAAAATAAATAAGCCTGAGAAAATAAACATTGCAGCAAACGCAATAACGATATAAAGCGATTCGAACCAATAATATCTTTTACCATAAATCAATAAAAAAGCTCCTGCTATTAATGACATCATCATCAAAAAATAACCCGCCAAATTTAACTGATACAATGGTTTTTTGGGATACAATCTACCATGACTAAAGAGAAAAACATAAATCAATAACGATAAAACATGAAAAAAGATGACAGTATAAATCACCATATTGAAATTATAATTTTCGATGGCAAATTTTACAATAGAGGTTGTATATTTATCAGCCGTCATCATAAATCCATACAAAAACGTATTTCCTAATAATCGTCCATATTCGCCTTTTATACGCGACATAATTAGCGGAACAATAATACATCCTTCGAGATAAGATGTTGTTCCTTGTATCACACGAAGTAAATAAATCAATTGCGTATTTGTTGTCAACGAAATTATTAACATTAATATAATATTGATAATAGTCATAAACAATAAATAAGAGCGAATATTAAAGAACTGAAAAAGCCGTTCGTTAATAAAAAGTCCACAAACAATTGTGGCGTAAGCCAAAGAAAAAATGAATTGTAAATCGTCTACATCAACATCTAGAAATGAAGCTGTAAATGTACTATTCATATTGAAAAGTGAGAGAATCATCACATGCGGAATCAACGCGGCAATGAGAATTGGAAGCACCAATTTTTCTGGTATCCATTTCTTGAAAATGGGATGTTGATTGTGCATTGAGTTATTTATTCAATTTTACAATCAAGTTCAAAACATTCATTCGAAAGTTTGTCTAATTAAAAATATTTTATTGATTTCGTGATTATCTTACCTAAAAAGTAAAAAAAGGAAGCTGCCTGAGAAAAGTCAAAAGGCTAAAATGTGATTCTGAATAATAAATCGTTAAAATACGATGATTCATTTTATAAAAATATAACAAATTTAAAATCAATAAAATACAACTAACATTTATTAAAACAATTAATCATTTTTCGTTTGATTTATTTTGATGGCAAAAGTAAGTGCTAGCGCATAAAAACAAGTTGATTATTTGAGAATAAAATTTGTTCATTTAAGCCATTTATAAATTTAAAAAACTTTAAAATATGACCTTTCTACAGGATAATTTTGATAAAATATTCATTTTAAAAAATTTGTCATAAAAAAAAACGTACTTGATTCTATTAAATCAAATACGCCAATTAAATAAAAAAGTAATATATAAAAATTATTTTAACGATGTAAAAGTCTATTTTTTATCGGTTGATAAAGAATTACAAAAATCGCAGCGATAATTCCCACAACAAACAATGTTCGGAAAATCTCTATATTACTAACCAACAAAGCTTGGTTATACAATTTTGCTTTTAAAGCTGCGGCAGTAATACTTTCTGCTTCGTTTGGAAGATGACTCGCAATATTTTTATTGAACAAACTATTCCATTGTTGTTGGAAAATCGGACTCGTTTTGTCTAAATTTTTGGTCATCAAAAATTGATGTTTAGTCGTCAAGTATAAAATTGCATTTTGCATCAGCGAAAAACCAATTGTTGTCGTCCAAAAACGAATCGCCGTACCTGCTTGCGCCGCACTACCAGTAATAGAAGGATGTACAGAACCTGTAATATACAACACTAATGGCGTAAAAATAACACCTTGCGCAATTCCTTCTAATATCAGCGTTGGCGCTACTGCCTCGACTTTTGTATCTGGATAAAACAAGTAACTAAACCACAACATGCTCATGGCTAAAAGTACAAATCCAAGAAAAAATATTTTTCTAAAATCAACTTTATTTTTAACCATGAAAAATGAAAATACAATACCAATGATGGAACCTGCTACATTAAAATATTGAATCTGCAACACATATTCCCATTGCCATTTCCAAACTGTTGACATGACTTGGTAAATATTGCTCATCCCAGCACGCAAAGTATAGAAAACAAAAAACATTAATATTCCTAAAATGACACGTTCTGATCTGAAAATCTCAAAATGAAACAAAGGTCGTTTGGCTGTTTTTTGATGCAATAAAAATAAGCCACTAAAAACGAGTGTTGATGCAAATGCTGTGATAATAATTGGCGATTCGAACCAATAATATTTTTTCCCATAAATCAAGAAAAACGCGCCAGAAATTAGGGAAATAATCATCAAGAAAATTCCTCCTAAATTTAATTGATACAATGGTTTTTTAGGAAACATTCTGTTGTGATTAAAGAAAAATACATAAATAATTAATGCTACAACATGAAAACTCATAATCGTATACACCATCATATTGTGGTTATAATTCTCAATCGCAAACTTCACGATAGAAGTCGTAAATTTATCACCTGTTAACATTACGCCATACAAAAACGAATAAGCAATCAATTTTGAATGTTCACTTTTAATATTCGACATAATGATTGGCAACAAAATACAACCTTCGAAAAGCGATAAAGGTCCTTGAATAAAACGCAGAATCAAAATCAATTCTGTATTTGTCGTTAATGTCATTCCAAACAATACCAAAATGTTAAGCATGGTCATTGTTAGCAAATAACTTCTGATATTGAAAAAGTGAAAAAATCGAACGTGAATAAATAAGCCACAAACAATAGTGGCATACGCCATCGAAAAAAGGAACTGCAAATCGTCGACCTCCAAATCCAAAAATGATGCTGTAAACGTACTATTCATGTTGAATATAGTCAAAATCATCAAGTGTGGAAATAGCGCAAGGATAAAAATTGGCACAACCAATTTTTGCGGAACCCATTTATTAAATATTGAATTTTGTTGTGACATTTATTTAATTTACTTTTTCTGCGGAAACATTTACATTCATTCCGGTACGTAATTTTTCGTTGTTTTTAGACTCTTTCAGAATTATTTTTACAGGAAAACGTTGTTCAATTTTCACGAAGTTTCCTGTAGCATTATCAGGTTTAATCAAAGCAAACTCAGACCCAGAAGCTGGCGAAAGTGATTCAATTTTTCCTTCAAACTCAATGTATTTGTAGGCATCAGCTTTTATAATAACTGGTTGATCCAAATCGATTTCTCCAATTTGCGTTTCTTTAAAATTTGCAACAATCCATTTCTCTTTCGAAACTACTTGCACCAAGGCCTGCCCTTCTTTTATTAACTGACCTTCTTGTATATTTTTTGTTCCAACCCAACCATCGTAAGGTGCTACAACATAGGTATATGAGAGAATAAGTTTAGCATCGTTCAATTGGGCTTTTCGTTGTAAAATTTGAGTTTTTGCAGGCGCAACTTTTGTTTGTTCTGCAGACGCACTAACATTCACGGCATTACGTTGTTGTTCCAAAGCACTCAAACTTGCTTTTGCTTGTTTATATTTCGCTTCAACTTCTTCAAACTGTTGCACGGTTGCAGCATCTTCTTGCACTAAATTTTTGAAACGATTATAATCTTTTTCAGTTCTCCAAACCTCTATTTTAGCAGCTTCTATATTTGCATTAACAATATTAACATCACTTGATTTTGTATCTACCGCTTTTTCATATGTTAAAACAGATTGCGAAGTCGATTCTAAATTTGCTTCTGCAATATCAATCTGGTTCTGAAATTCTCTATTGTCAATCACAACAAGCGTATCACCTTTGTGTACAAATTGATTTTCTTCGAAATTTACTTTTTTGATAAAACCAGAAACTTTACTCGAAACTGGCGTAATATATTGTCGCACTTGCGCGTCATTTGTATTGACATGTGAACTCGAAAAGAAATAAAACCAAGCTACTGCAGTGATTCCTATGATAATAAAAATCCAAGCAATCGCAGAAAGCGTTCTATTCATTCGTTTTTCTCCTTTTGTCTGTTGTTTTCCCATTTTTATAAGTTTCCTAAAATGTATTGTAATTGATAGTATTTTAATTGTTTGTTAATTTGCAATGAAATCAAATTCGATTGAGCTTCTAAATAAGCGTTATCCGCATCGATAAGTTCTGTAATCAAACTCAATTTGTTGACATATTTTGTTCTAACAATTCGATAATTTTCTTTGGCTTGACCAATTGCATCTTCCGCAATTTTTATTTTATCGATCGATTCTTCTAATCGTTTATTCGCTGCAAAAACATCATGTCGAATTTGTTCTTCTTTCTCTTCTATTTCTAATTTTGCAATTGAAATGTTACGATCTGCGATTTGCATTTTTTGTTTATTCTTGAAAAAATTACTCAACGGAATCGAAACATTTACACCAACAGAACCAAATCTGTACAAATATTCTTCTGGTGGAAAAAACATAAAGTTTGGATAATTATATCCATATTCCGCTCCAGCAGTTATTTTTGGTAATGTATTAGCTTTGGTAATTTTCTTATCAATTTCTTTCAAATTCAAATCATCTTTCGCAATTTTCAAGCTTTCACTTTGATCTATTGCTTCCAAAATCATTTCATCAACCAAACCCAAATGCTCTTCATTTGTAAACAAATCATTGGTGTCAATATGCATTTCTTGATTTTCTGGTAAGGCTAAAATTGTTTTGATTTGATGTTCAATAATCGAAATTTCATTCGCCAATTCTGTAAAAGACATTTTATGATTTGACAATTGCAATTCTGTTCTCAAGACTTCGTTGTAGGTTACCAAACCATTTTTTTTCAAGGATTCTGTTTGTTTAATCACAACCGAATCTTCTCTCATTTTATCTGAAATTAACTTTTGTTGTTCTTGCAAATGCAACGCTTGTAAATAAGCTGTGATGATTTGCATTCTCAATTCTCGTTCATCTTTTCGAACTTGCAGTTTCGAAATATTAGTTTCTATTTCAGATTTTTTCTCATCATTTTTTAATTTACCACCTAAATAAATTGGAATTTCTGCCGAAAGTGTAAAATCGTATTTCACTCGAGGAACAGCATATTTTGTAGAAGGTTTTAGAAAACCGTCTTCATATTGGCGTAAATTACTCAAAACATGAAAACCAGTATGAAAGTCTACATCTGGCAATTTCTCATTTTTAAGATCTTTCTCTTTTAATTCAGCAATATTAGTTTTTAAAGCGCTAATTTGTAATTTTTTATTATTTTGAAGTCCAATTTCAATTGCTTTGCTTAATTTCAGTTGGTTATAGTCTATTTCATTTTGAGCATAACTCAACCCACTCAGCATTAACAACAATGTAAGCAACTGATATTTAACGAATTTAAATATCATTTTGTATTATTTATAAGTCTGTTATTGATTTTTAGTGATGCAAAGTTACATTCAAAACACCTTTACCCTCTTGATAAAAAAAGAAAATAATTTGCTCATTTACGCCAAAATAAAGTAATTTGCAAAAGCAAAAATATTTCACTTTATAAAAGTATAAAACAATGTTGTTTGATCAGTTTTTTTTTAACGAAGTTGACAAATCTAAAGTCCATTTTTACATACAACATGCACATTTAGATACGATAGGAACGCGCGTACATGAACACAAAAAAGCACAATTATTATATGCAGAAGGCGGAATTGTACATGTTTTTGTAAACGACAAACATTGGTATTTGCCTGCGCGTTGTTTTATGTGGATTCCTGCAAATACGCCACATTCTATCTTAACGAATAGTAAAACAGGCGATTTGTATAACTTTTATTTCAAGACCGAAAAAGAAGAAAACGATTTTTATTCGATTACAAATATTTATTACACGAATGAGTTGTTAAGGGAAATGATTTTGTACACCAAAAATTGGAGTGGATCAATTTCGGAAAAAGATCCTGCAAAATATGATTTTGTAAAAGCCATACGATCTATTCTACCCGAAATGGAATCGAACAAATTACCTGCTTTTATTCAGCATCCATTTCCAAAAGATCAGAAACTGATTGATATTGCTCGATTTCTGATGAAAAATATCGAGAAAAACTATACAATAGATGAAGTTGCGCAACAATTTGGTTTGAGCACGCGAACATTATCTCGAAAATTCAAAGATAATATGGGAATTAATTATGTTCGATTTTTACGCGCATTACGTATCACAAAATCATTGGAATTGATTGCTGAAAATAAATACAATATGTACGAAATCGCAATGTTAGTTGGTTATAATTCGTTGTCATCTTTCAGTAATATTTTTCAGAAAGTTTCAGGAATTCGACCAACAGAATATGCGCAATTATTACACACAAAAAAACAATAACTTAAGATAAAAACTATGATTATTAAAGCTTTTGCCGGAAGTAACAGCTCTACTTCTATCAATAAACAACTCGTAACTTATGCTTCTTCTTTATTAAACAAAGATCAAATTGAGATTTTAGATTTAGATGACTTTGATATTCCTACTTTTGATATTGATATAGAAAAAGAACAAGGTTTTTCTGATGAAGTAAAACGATTTTATCAAAAACTTGTTGATTCTGATATTTTACTTATTTCATTAGCAGAACATAATGCTTGCATTACAGCAGTTTTTAAAAGCTATATGGATTGGTGCTCAAGAATTAATTATAAATTTCTTGAAGGAAAAAAGGTCTTCGTTATGAGTACATCTCCTGGTGGTTATGGAGCTAAAAACTCTTTAGAAATAGGTTCTAAATTAATTACAAAATTGGGAGGTGACATTTTAGTCGATTTCTCTTTGCCTAAATTCAACGAAAATTTTGCAGAAGATAAAATCACTAATGAAGAATTAAACAGAGAATTGATTCTTAAAATTGATGAATTTAGAAAAAAAATATAAGTTTTTATCTTTTCCTAACATAGGTCAATAAAATTTATGGTTGCTTGCAATAACTTTGCTTCATCAAAAATGAAAATACTCAATAAGAATATGAAAATTTTAGCTTTCGCTGGTAGTAACAGCAAAAAATCAATCAATAAAGAATTATTAAATTATACTTTAAATCAAATCGAAAATGCAGAAATCGATTTAGTTGACATCAATGATTTCGAGATGCCTATCTATTCTATTGACCGTCAATTAGAAAATGGATTTCCACAAGAAGCGCAGGATTTTTACAATAAAATCAAAGATGCAGAAGGTGTTGTAATTTCTTTGGCAGAACATAATGGAAACTTTTCTGTTGCATTAAAAAATATTTTGGATTGGGTTTCTCGTATCGAAATGCCATATTTGAAAGATAAAAAATTGTTGTTATTAAGTACATCTCCAGGTGCTTATGGTGGAGGAAATGTAATGGAAGTTGCAACAAAATATTTTGGAATGTTTGCAAGCGGAGAAATTGTAGCAAGCACAACTTTCCCATCTTTCAACGATAATTTCCAAAATAACGAAATTGTAAATGAAGAATTAAAAAATAAAGTATTAGCGCAAGTTAGTATCTTTCAAGAAGCTTTAACTATTGTTGAAGCTTAATTGAAAATGTATGTATTAAAAAAAGGTCTTTCGTTCGAAAGACCTTTTTTTTGTTATCAATTTAATTTACATTTATCTCGTAAGTGATATCAATTCCTCCATTTGCAAGCATATCATGTACACTACAATACTTCTTAACCGCTAATTCAGCAGCCTTATTTGCTTTATCTAAATCAATATTTCCTTTTAAGAAAAATTTGATATGAATATTTGTAAAAATATTTGGAATTTCATCTCGACGCTGACCTTCAACCTCAACTTTAATATCTTCAATTTCTTGGCGTTGTTTCTTCAAAATTTCATTCAAATCAAAAACACTACAACTTCCCAAAGCAATCAAAACCAACTCCATTGGGCGAACTCCTTTTCCTTCTCCTCCAATCGATTCAGGTCCATCAATATTTACTTTTACCGAAGAACTTGACGCAGTCGCTTCATAGTGAGAAGCCTGATTTACTCTATTTAATTCAATTTTCATCTTATTTCTTTTAAAGTATAAAAATAATCATTCTCTAAAGATTTATTCTAATATTTGATTGAATAATGATTTTCTGAATAAATTTAGCTAAATTTAAATTCAATTATAGAAATTTTTGAAGTAGATCGAAGCACAAAATAGCAACAAAGGCTGTCTCACGACAGCCTTTATATTTTTTAATCACTTTATAATTTAAACAGTATGATATTTAAAACTTTGTTCGTTTTTAATTGTTTTCACTGATTCGTAAATCAACTCGATGACATTTTTTACATCAGCTTGATGAACCATTTCTACAGTTGTGTGCATATAACGCAAAGGCAACGAAATTAAAGCTGAAGGTACACCACCATTACTATATGCAAAAGCGTCTGTATCCGTTCCTGTTACACGAGAACTTGCAGCACGCTGAAAAGGAATATTGTTTTTCTCAGCTGCATCAATAATTAATTCGCGTACATTATTTTGCACAGCAGGCGCATAATAAACAACTGGGCCATCACCACATTTTTGCTCACCTTCTTTCGATTTTGTAATCATTGGTGTCGTTGTATCATGTGTAACATCAGTAATAATCGCAACATTTGGTTTGATTGTTTGCGTAATCATTTCCGCGCCACGCAACCCTACTTCTTCCTGAACCGCATTTACAACGTATAAACCAAAATCTAATTGATCTTTATTTTCTGCCAATTTACGCGCAACCTCAGCAATCATAAACCCTCCCATTCTATTGTCTATTGCACGACAAACAAAATAACGATCGTTCAATGTAAAAAATTCATCAGGATAAGTAATCACACAACCAACGTGAATTCCAAGTTCAAGAACTTCTTCTTTCGATGTACAACCTGTATCAATCCAAATTTTATCTGGAGTTGGCGCTTCATCTTTTCCTGCTTGACGCAAATGAATTGCTGGCCAACCAAAAACTCCTTTTACAATTCCTTTTTTGGTATGAATATTAACCACTTTAGAAGGTGCTATCATATGATCTGATCCTCCATTACGAATCACATAAATCAATCCATCATCAGAAATATAATTCACAAACCAAGAAATCTCATCAGCATGGGCTTCAATCACAACTTTATACTTCGCTTCAGGATTTATTATACCATAAGCAGAACCGTAATTATCTGTTTTTACTTCATCTACATATGGTTTGATATAATCCATCCAAACTTTTTGTCCTTCACTTTCAAAACCTGTAGGTGAAGCTGTATTTAAATATTTTGTCAAAAAATCCAAAGATTGTTGATCAAACAAATTATTTGTACTCATTTTAGTTTATTTATCTAACAAATGTACTAATTTTAGGAACAATTTTTGAACTAATTCTGATATGAAATTTTATATCTATCATATAACTTTACTACTTACTTTTGTTGGATTATCTAATGTTAATGCTCAAATTTTTGGGTTAGATTTAGGTGGAAAAAATCCTGCACAAGAAATTAAAAATGATTCAATTAATTTAGATGAATTTGCGTTTAATCCTTTAGACACAATACATCTTAATGAAATGAATAGTTATTCGGTTCATTTAAAAACTGATTTAGAAAAAAAATATTATTTATGGCTAAGAAAGCGTGTTCGCGATGTTTGGCCGTATGTAAGAACTGCTGTTAGAGAATATAATTATGTATCAGACACCATTCAAACAATGGATAAAAGACGAGACAAAAAACGTTTTATTAAATCTCGCCAAAAGGATTTGGCTGATCAATTTGAGAATCAATTAAAAAATATGTCAAGTTCTCGTGGACAAATTCTTACTAAATTAATCTATAAAGAAACAAATAAAACAACATACGATATTATAAAAGAATTACGTGGCGGATTGAATGCTTTTCTTTATCAAGCAGCAAGTGGCGCGTTTAATATTGATCTAAAACAAACTTATGATCCGAAGCGAACGCGAGAAGATTTGTATATTGCCGTTATTCTTCAACGAGATTTTGCAGACGGAACGTTAAAACCTGTCGACGAAGATTAATTTATCTTTCATACTACCAATTATAATAATATTCTGATTTTTTATTATATTTGATTTAATAAAGGGAAAAACGTGGGAAACAATATAAAAAGAATTGGTGTATTAACCTCTGGAGGTGATGCGCCAGGAATGAATGCGGCCTTACGTGCCGTTGTAAGAGCATGTAAGTACTACGATATCAAATCAGTAGGAATCCGTCAAGGTTACGAAGGTTTGATTAACAATGATATGATTGAACTTGGACCTCGTTCGGTAAAAAACATTATCAATCAAGGTGGTACAATTCTTAAAACAGCTCGTTCTTTAGAATTCAAAACTGCAGAAGGTCGTCAAAAAGCATACGATCATCTAAAACAAAATAATATCGATGCTTTAGTTGTAATTGGTGGAGATGGTTCTTTTACAGGAGCAAATATCTTTCATCAAGAGTTTGGTGTTCCATTTATTGGAATTCCAGGAACAATTGACAATGATATTTTTGGAACAGATTTTACAATTGGATATGATACAGCTTTGAATACTGTCATTGATGCAATTGATAAATTAAGAGATACAGCAACTTCACATGATCGTGTATTTTTTGTAGAAGTTATGGGACGCGATGCAGGTTTTATTGCTTTAAATAGTGGAATTGCTTCAGGTGCACAAGATATTTTGATTCCAGAACAACGTGATAGTGTCGAAGAATTATGTTCTTCTTTAGAACGTTCAGAAAAATCTGGAAAAAAATCAAGCATCGTTGTAGTTGCAGAGGGTGAAAAATTAGGTGGAGTTTTTGAATTAGCAAAACAAGTACAAAATCGTCATCCAGAATATGATATTCGTGTAACAGTTTTAGGACACATACAGCGTGGTGGTTCTCCATCTTGTCACGATCGTGTTTTAGCAAGTCGTTTAGGAATTGCTGCTGTCGAAGGTTTACTAGAAGGTAAAACAAATCTTATGGCTGGTATTCGCTCTAATAAAGTTGTATTTACAGCGATAGATGAAGCCATCAAAAAACACAATGAGATTGACGAAGAGTTAATCAAAGTAGCTAATATTTTAGCGATTTAAACATTTAATATAAAGGGAAATTATATATACTATGTCAAAAATTAAAATTGGAATCAACGGATTCGGAAGAATTGGTAGCCTTGTTTTCGGGGTTGCTATTGAGAGAAACGATATTGAAATCGTAGGTATTAACGATTTAGTAGACGTTGATTATTTAGCTTATATGCTAAAGTATGATTCAGTTCACGGAAAATTTAACGGAGAAGTTAAAGTAGAAAACGGAAACTTAATTGTTAATGGACAAACAATTCGCGTTACAGCTGAAAGAGACCCAGCGAACTTGAAATGGGACGAAGTTGGAGCTGATATCGTAATCGAAGCAACAGGTTTATTCTTAACAAAAGAAACTGCAGGAAAACACATTGAAGCTGGAGCAAAAAAAGTTGTTTTAACAGGTCCTTCTAAAGATGATACCCCTATGTTTGTAATGGGTGTTAACCACGAATCTGTAACAGCAGAAGACACAATCGTTTCTAATGCTTCTTGTACAACAAACTGTTTAGCACCATTAGCAAAAGTAATTCACGAAAATTTCGGAATTGTGGAAGCTTTAATGACAACAGTTCACGCAACTACTGCAACTCAGAAAACAGTTGACGGACCATCAATGAAAGATTGGAGAGGTGGACGTAGTGCAATGGTAAACATCATTCCTTCATCTACTGGAGCTGCGAAAGCAGTTGGAAAAGTAATTCCAGAATTGAACGGAAAATTAACAGGAATGTCTTTCCGTGTACCAACTGTTGATGTCTCTGTAGTTGATTTAACAGTTAAATTAGCAAAAGAAACAAACTACGACGAAATCAAAAAAGTAATGTGCGAAGCTGCTGAAGGAGATTTGAAAGGAATTGTAGGATACACAGAAGATGCTGTTGTTTCTCAAGATTTCGTAGGTGATACAAGAACATCTATTTTCGATGCAGAAGCTGGTATCATGCTAAACCCTACTTTCGTTAAGTTAGTTGCTTGGTATGACAACGAAATTGGTTACTCTAACAAAGTAGTTGATTTAGTTCAGCACATCGCAAAGATTTAATTCTTAATTAATAATTAACAAAAAGGCTGTTCTCAATAAATGAATGGCCTTTTTTGGTTTAGACTTCTAAAATTTTAAGAAAATTTTATTCTTTTTTAAGACTTTTTATGACACTGTACCAAAAACTGTG
>NZ_DJDM01000019.1:0-2641 GCF_002431085.1 Empedobacter sp. UBA5924 | reverse complement strand
TAAAATCTCAATTCTCATATCAAACATCTAATCTGTACATCATACATTTAACTCATTACTTATAACTCATTACTTACAACTTAAATCAGGTAGTAGCCCCAATAAATTTGGAAAATGGCAATAAAGGATTTACTTTTAATGTGCGAAAAAAAGAGTATAACCTAACTGTCAAAGTCTCATTACCGAGGCTCTGATAGAGAGCGAGTAAAGAAAGGGGAACCTTTTCTTTACGTTCCGTTAAATGTTATAAAACGGAGAATTGTTCTTTAAAAGAATGGTTAAAACGAACAGACTTTGTCTGGTGGTTTTTTACGGATGAATGGAATTTGTTTCGTTCTCATTTTGTGTTGGGTTTTATGGAACGATGTTTCTCGTGTATGAAGATATACTAGCAAAAAAAAGCAAGGCGGCTTCACACTTTAGAGTCAAGGGCGACCAAACCCTACTTATAAAACTTTCGATTTAATAAGTCACTATCTAAAGCATATGTGAAAACCGCCCATGCCGTATACGAAAGTACAAAACTTTTGAGACATGGAGCGATTTCACGATACTCTCGATAGTAAAATTGGTCGTTTTGACTCGAGATTCATCGTTTAATTATGACTATTAAAAGTCTAATTATCAATTCGCTTATACAAATATAATAATATTATTTTAATATCCAACAAGTTGGATAAAAAACTTTTATTAAATGAAGAAATTATTTGATTTTGAAACTACTCAATTTGACTTTGACTTGATAAATCACGTGAAAAATCTTAGGAAGGAACATGGTTTTACTAAAGATGAACTCAGTTTAAAAATGGGGGTTGCTAAATCTTTTGTTGGGAATGTAGAATCTGCTACACAGAGACACAAATACTCAACCCGTCACATCACTCTTTTAGCAAAAGCATTCGGGTACAAAAATATTGGTGAGTTATTAAACTTTCCAATTCCACAATACGACAGAATTAAAGTTACGGTAGAACAGACTTATAATGAGGCAGGCACTAAAGTATTGAAAAGTGAAGTGGTGAAGGTTGTTGAGATAAAATAATATGTTATATTTTACAAATTATCACAAAAAATCTAAAGGACTTGGTGTCGATTTTTTATCAATATCTGTAATATGCGTATAAATCATGGTAGTTCTAATGTCGTTATGACCTAATAATTCTTGAACTACACGAACATCAATTCCACTTTTTATAAGATGAGTAGCATATGAATGTCTTAATGTATGTACGCTGCCTTTTGATAAAACACCAGCTTTACTCATAGCATTTTTTAAAATTAATTGGACGCTTCTTTCGCTGTATTGATGCCCTTTAGCCCCTTCAAACAAAAAGTCTTTAGGTTGATAAACCTTATAGTATTCTCTCAATAATAGCAAAAGTTTATCTGGCAAAGCAACTATACGATCTTTGTTACCTTTACTTTGACGAATAAGAAGTAAATTACTTTCTGATTTTATATCTGCAATTTTTAAATTTATCAATTCGCTTAGTCGCAATCCACAGCTATAGATTATGGTAAGAATAGCTTTATGTTTTAAATTTTCTGTTGCATTTAATAAATTTCGTACTTCTTCTTGAGAAAAGAAAGTTGGTAATTTATTAACTTTTCGTTTCGGATAAAGATAATTTAATTCAATTTTCTGATTTTCAACTAATTCAAATACTTTTTTAATTGCTCCAACCAAAGAACGTTGATAGGAAACACTGATATTTTCTTGAATTACTTTTGTATTGATAAACAATTCGATTTCTGAAATAGGAATTTCATCTAATCTATTGTATTTTTCCATCTGTTCTAAGAAAACTTGGGTGTAACCACAATACGATTTTATGGTATTGTTTGCATATCGTTGTAATTTTAATCGATTTTGCAACGTTTTTAGAATCGTTTCGCTATCCATACATTCATTATTACATTTTACATCAAATTACTTCGTGATACATGAATATTATTTTAGTAAGTGTCTAATTTACAAAAAAATAATTATATTTGTTTTTAATTTTACGAAATGCGGATATAGTTGATTTTTTACGAAACAAAAGCTAGATCAGTTTCGTGAAAAAACAATGTTGTCCGCAATTTTGAAAAAAACCGTTCTAAAAAGAATTTTAGTGAAAATATTCAACACCTTTTTTTATATTTTAGTATTTTTAGCTTTGAGTTTTGTTCTTTACAACTCATTAACAACAAGTAATATAAAATTAGATAAAACTGAAATAATAACAGGTTCTTACAAATCGATTCATAGAAACAAACCTAAAAGAAAAGTAAGTGTTTCTTATAATTTGGAAATTGAAAACAACCCAAAAATTCTAAAAATAATTCCTGAATACACCAAATGTTTTAATTATCAACAGTTTATTTCAGACGTAAAACCTAACCAAAATATCGAAATTAGAATTGATAAAAATGCAAAATTTCTTTTTAACAATATTAAAAGTGTCGTTTCAATTCGAGTAAATTCAAAAGAATATATAAATCTAAATTGTGTAAATAACCAAATTAAAGAGAATAAAACTAAAATTCCTTTAATACTAATTGGTGGAATAATTTTGATTTTTTTAATAATTCTGATTCAGAAACGACTTGGAATAAAAATAAACTAAAAAAACTGCGTACAATAACTAAGCTTTCGTCT
>NZ_DJDM01000037.1:0-7467 GCF_002431085.1 Empedobacter sp. UBA5924 | reverse complement strand
AATTTCAAATGAACTTCTCATTTAGCAAATCCTCTCGGTATTTGCGGTTGCAAAGGTAATACTTATTTTTTTAACTAACAAAATTTATTTTGATAAATTTTTGAAGTTTTTATTTCAACAAGTCAAATTTACTCTCACTTTCAAACTCCTTTCGGAATCGGTTTGCAAAGGTAAAACTTATTTCTAAACTCGCAAATTTATTTTTAAATAATTTTGTCGCTATACAAGTCCTTATGTCAATTTCAATACTACTCGTCTTTCGTATTGGGATTGCAAATATACGCACCATTTTTCCGAACTTCCAAACATACTTTACATTTATTTTACATTCTTTCCTTAAGTCGCTGGTACAATGGAAAATATTTTTTGAGAATTTTAGATGTGAGAAGTGAGATACGAGGTTTTTGACGAGAAAAGCACGCTTTTTGAGTTACTATTTTGGGTTTACGAGAGGAAGATTGCGCGACAGTAAGCCATTTTTACGCTCATTACGCTAAATTGACTCTCGCCTTTTCAGCAAGTTTTCTATATGAAATTTCAAAGCTATCATGTTTTTAATTGTAGAAATTTGTTTTATTTCATAATCTAATTGTCTCTTTCAAGATTTGAATGGACAGTTATCTAAATAATATTAATAACAACAGAGCAATGATTCGCTATTGCAATAACTGTTTGGATATTCGTTTATTTTTAGGTCATGATTTAAACGAAAAACTACCTTGGCATTCCACAATTGGTTAAACTTGCGTCCTTTTTGGTAAAGAAGCTTTCTTACAGTTATTTCAATTTGTTCATAAATTACTAATGTTAGTTTTAATACAAATGTTCAATTTTAGCCATAATGTTTAAAGATGCCATTCGTGAAGAAATCATCAGTTTAAATACTTACCCATTTGCAAGTGTACGAATCAAAAAAGCCAAGAGTACAAGATTGTTTTTAAACAAAGAACAAATCGAGCAGCTAAAAAATCACAAGAGTTCATTTGGTCAAACAGATACCTATTTCAGAGATATGTTTATTTTTTCTTGTTATGCCGGAGGATTGCGTTTTAGTGATGTCGTTACCTTACAATGGAAAAACTATGATGAAAACGAACAACGTATCAGATTAAACATCCGTAAAACTAAACGTTCACATCAATTCAAGGTAGGTCAATCTGCTTTAGAGATTTTAAACAAATACAAAAAAGAAACTTCCGAACCAGATGATTTTATTTTTCCAATCATTTCAGAAGCTAATTTCTTCGAACAATCCAACGAATACCAACTAAAAGTAATCGGTAGCAAAAATGTTTTATGTGGTCAGAAATTGCGTAGAATGGGCAAAGAATTAGAATTTCCATTCTCATTATCTTTTCATTTAAGCCGACATACATTTGCAACCCAAGCCTTAGCTAACGGTATGCGTATTGAGTATGTATCAAAACTTTTAGATCACTCTGATATTGGAACAACTCAAATTTATGCTAAAATCGTAAACGAAGAATTAGACAAAGCAGTAGAGCAATTCATTGAATAGTAAATGTTTATTTTAAAATGATGTAAGAAGATAGATTTTGAAAATCAAAATATTGTACATATATTTGTACATAATAAAATACAAGATTATGATAATAGCAAGTGTTTCAGATTTCAGAAAAGATATTAAATCTTACTTAGATAGAGTTTCGAAGAATTTTGAAACCTTAATCATCAACAGAGGGAAAGATTCAGGTATTGTGGTAATGTCATTAGAAGAGTACAATTCTTTAATGGCTACAAATCACGAATTATCTTCTCGTATCAATGAATCAAGATTAGATGCTGCCATTGAAAAATTAAAAAGTAACCAATCTTTTGAAAGAGAATTAATCGAGGAATAGATGAAATATATTTTCGTAGATGAATCTTGGGAAGATTATTTATTTTGGCAAAAAACCGATAAGAAAAAAGTAAAACGTATCAATGATTTATTGAAAGATATTTCACGTACTCCTTTTACTGGTATAGGGAAACCAGAGCCATTAAAACATAAATATTCAGGGTTTTGGTCACGTAGAATAGACGAAGAACATCGTTTAATTTACAAGTACGAAGATGATCAGATATTAATTGCAAAGTGCCGTTTTCATTACGATTAAATAATCCATTTTTAAGATATAAATAAGATAGAATTCTGTTAGGTTGTAAAACGTAACAGAATTTTTTTTATGCAAAAATAGTAAACAAAGAATTGGATAAAGCCGTTGAGCAATACATTAAATAAATAACATTAAATTTTTTAGTATTCAATAATTATATCGTAATATTGCAATGATAATAAATTAATGATGGGAACAACTAAATCAGAAATATTTACAGACGAACAAAATAAACTAGCTACTTTATTCAAAGTACTAGGACATCCTGCTCGTGTGGCTATTATTCAGCATATTATCAAACAAAATGCGTGTATCTGTACGGATTTGGTGGATGAATTAGGTTTAGCACAAGCCACGATTTCTCAACATTTAAAAGAATTGAAAAGTATCGGAATTATTCAAGGTTCCATCGAAGGGAAATCAGTGTGTTATTGTATTGATGAAAAGGTTTGGGTTGCAATTCAGAATGAGTTTTCTAACTTTTTCAATCAAAATGTCAAAATAGAGAAATGCTGTTAAGGCATTTTTTTGAAATTAATCATCGTAATATTACGATTAATAAATAATAATTAGAGTATATGAAACTTTCAGAAATCAAAGAAATCTTACCAACATTAGAAAATGTTGAATTTCAATTAGAGGATGGTACTTTCGTACCAGAGCATTTCCACGTTACAGAAGTGGGAGAAATCACAAAAAAATTTATTGATTGTGGTGGTGTCATCAGAAATGAAAAAGTAGTTAATTTTCAATTATGGAATGCAGACGATTACGAACATCGTTTAAAACCAGGTAAATTACTAAACATTATTCGCTTATCCGAAAACAAATTAGGTATTGAAGATGCCGAAATTGAAGTAGAATATCAATCTGTTACTATCGGTAAATATGATCTAGAGTTTAACGGTAAACATTTCATTTTAAAAAATAAAAAAACAGCTTGCTTAGCGCAAGATGCTTGTGGTATTCCTTCAGAAAAACCAAAAGTGAAATTGTCAGAAATCCAATCATCTTCTTGTACACCAAATTCGGGGTGTTGCTAAATATTGTAACCATAAATATTATAACAATTACCAATGATAATTTTTTAGGAGTTGTAAAAATCGATAAACAAGGATTATCAAACAGTAAACGGTATTAATATAGATAAGAATTTATAGAAACGTAAAAGTATTAATTTGTGAATGCATAAATCAGATAAAAACAATTCAATGGATGAAATATTTGATGTTATAGTTATTGGAGGCGGGCAAAGTGCATTAGCTTGTGGATATTATCTAAGACGTGCAAAACTGAAGTATATTATTTTGGATAAGCAAAATACTTCAGGCGGGGCTTGGCTCCATACTTGGGATAGTTTAACCCTATTTTCTCCAGCAGATTATAGCTCGTTACCTGGATTGATAATGCCAAATTCTGAAAATAAATTCCCTACAAAACAAGAGGTTATACATTATTTAGGACAATACGAGCAATATTATCAACTTAATGTGAAAAGAAATAGTGAAGTTGTTGAAATTAAAAAAAATGGAGATTTTTTTCAAGTTCACACGCAAGAAAGTTTTTTTAAAACCAAAACAGTTATTTCTGCTACAGGAACGTGGGGAAATCCTTTCATTCCGAATTTAAAGGGAATAGAAAATTACAAAGGTGTTCAAATACATTCAAGTAAATATAAAAACCCCGAAGATTTTAATGGTTTAAAAACATTGGTTGTTGGAGAAGGTAATTCTGGTGCTCAAATTGTTGCTGAAGTATCAAAAAATACGACAGTAAAATGGTCAACAAAAAAAACACCTGAATTTCTACCCGATGAAGTGGACGGCTATTATCTGTTTAAAATTGCCAACGCAAGATATAAAGCAGAATTAGAAGGAAAAACATTTGATGCATCAAATTACAATTTAGCCAGTATTGTTATGGTTCCACCTGTAAAAGAAGCTCGTGAAAGAGGAGTGTTAATTTCTAGTGGTACATTCCGTGAGTTTTACGACAAAGGAGTAATTTGGGATAACGGCGAACAAGAAGATTTTGATGCAATTATTTGGTGTACAGGCTTCGGTTACGATACTACATTCCTAAAATCACTAATACAACTAGATGAAAAAGGTATTGCAAAAACCAATGAAACTAAGTCTTTAGATATTGAAGGTTTATGGTTTGTAGGCTATGGTAATTGGACAGGTTATGCATCTGCATCTTTAATTGGGGTAAACAGAACCGCAAAACAAACAATTTTAGAAATTCAAGATTTTTTATCTAAACACTTAAAAATTAATTAAAAATATGTACTCAACAATATTAAAAACTGTAGAGCAATTTCATTTTGAAAATATCAGTAATGATCGCAAAAACATTTTACAACCTTTAATAGATTACATTCAAGGAAAGGTAAATAGTAAAAAACCGGTAAACCTTAATTTTATTTGTACACACAATTCACGCAGAAGTCATCTAGCACAAGTATGGGCACAATTCGCTGCTGCTTATTATAATATCCCCAATATCAATTGTTATTCTGGTGGTACAGCAGAAACAGCTTTGTTTCCAAAAGTAATTGAAACGCTAAGCAATCAAGGTTTTCAAATCTTTAAAATTACAGATAGTAATAATCCTATTTATGCGATAAAATATGATGAGAATAGTTCACCAATTATCGGTTTTTCTAAGAAATATAATGATGCATTCAATCCCATTTCAAATTTCGCAGCGATTCTAACTTGCTCCCAAGCAGATGAAGGTTGTCCTTTTATATCCGGTGCTGAAAAGCGAATTCCCATTACTTACGAAGATCCTAAAATTTCGGATGATACAACCGAACAAACCGAAGTTTACCAACAACGCAGTTTTCAAATCGCAACTGAAATGATGTACATATTTTCACAAATCACTAAATAAACGATGCAACCAAAACTAAAATTCCTTGATAGATACCTAACCTTATGGATTTTTATCGCAATGGTTTTAGGTGTTACAATTGGCTATATCTTTCCCAATATGTCTGTTTTAATAGAGCGTATGAGCATTGGCACAACCAATATTCCTTTAGCTTTAGGGTTGATAATAATGATGTTTCCACCTTTAGCCAAAGTAGATTATTCTCTATTACCACAAGTATTTAAAAACAAAAAAGTAATCGGAATATCCTTAATCTTAAACTGGATAATTGGTACAGTTTTAATGTTTGGTTTGGCAGTTCTATTTCTTCACGACGAACCGGATTATATGTCTGGATTAATACTAATTGGTTTAGCTCGATGTATTGCAATGGTGATAGTTTGGAGTGATTTAGCGAAGGCTAATAGAGAATATACAGCAATGTTAGTCGCATTAAATAGTATTTTCCAAGTTTTGAGTTATAGCTTCTTGGTTTGGTTATTCATTAATGTATTACCTGCAAAATTAGGTTTAGCTAATTTTAATGTTTCGGTTTCAATGATCGAAGTAACACAAAGTGTAATGATCTATTTAGGTATTCCATTTTTAATAGGTTTTATCACGAGATACGCGCTAATTAAGAAGAATGGTATAGAATGGTACAATCGTGTATTCGTACCCAAAATATCTCCCATAACACTTTATGCATTATTGTTTACAATCGTCATAATGTTCAGTTTAAAAGGAGATAAAATTATTGAATTACCAATGGATGTAATTAAAATTGCTATACCGCTAATAATCTATTTTGTTCTAATGTTCCTTATCAGTTTCTTTATTAATAAAGCAATGAAGGTTCCTTATGATAAAAATGCATCTATTTCATTTACAGCGACAGGTAATAATTTCGAATTAGCTATTGCAGTTTCCATTGCAATATTCGGTATTCACTCTCCACAAGCTTTTGTAGGAGTTATTGGTCCGTTGGTCGAAGTTCCGGTGTTAATACTTTTAGTAAAAGCAAGTTTGTGGCTGAAAAGGATATATTATAAAGAATAGAGCAATACATCGAATAAGAAAGTAAATCATCCATAAAGCGACACGTTTTTCCATTGTAAGGTTTTAATTTACATTAAATTACCTTAAAAAATGTTTAATGACTAAAACTTAATGTACTATGGCCTATTTGATAAAAGAAACTGTACAATTCAAAGAATTTACACAAGTTGCTTTACACAACGTAAACCTCGATAACTGTTACAAACAAGCTTTGTATCTCATTGATGAAGGATTCAGGTATTGGTTTAACAACGAAGAAATTAAAAACATCAACCAAAACAACGAGCAATACCAAATCAAATCCCCAGAAGAAGAATTGCTATTAACCTGGTTCGAAAAAGCTGATAAAGAAACAGCAACAGCTTTTCTTAACACTACGCAAATAGCTACAAGGTTAGCTTATTTTGGGAATATCAACATCAACAATTCAACCGTCATCCAATTGGGTAAAGCATTAAAGAAACACGGTTTTATGAGAATCTCTAAAAATGGTTCGTACGTCTTGCAGTCAAAGAATTAGCATACGATCAAGTACAGAAAGAGAATAAAACATTGGAAGAAAAATAAATTCGGCTTCTAAAACGATACCGTTAAGAAAATGAATATTGAGAAGGATAAGAATAAATTACCGACTGAAAGGAGCGATTTAATTTATTCCCGAATCAATATTCATTTTTAGGTTAATCGTTTTACAGCCTTGACTTTTTTGATTCGTTTTTGTGTCAAGACAAATCCATAAGATTCATGAATACAATATTCTTAAAATAATAAAGCCATGAATAAAAAATAACATATAAAAACAAAGTCTAATATCTCAAGTGTTTTCTGATTACAAGACAAAATGAAAACAAAGAACAAATCATTCGCTAACAAACTCAAAAAAAATAGAGTATCGGCATCTAAATCAAAATGGCATAACAATTTACAGACGAGTGTCAATCCATTGAGAGAAGCGCAAAAATGTTTACCGACCATCGGGAGTGATTTAAACATTTTAGTGAAACGAAATGATGATTGACCGGCGAGAATTGAAGCCTTGATTTTTTGATTACTTTTTTATCAAGAAAAAAGTAATTAATAAAATGAACATAATAATAGCAAACATCTCAAATGTTTTTGTATCAAGCTAAATACAAAGGATTCATGAATACATTATTCATAAAACAATAAACCAATGAATAAAAAAAGAACATACAATAACAAAAGTCTAATAACTAACATCTCAAATCTCAATACTATGAGTGTCGTACTTCATGACTTCGTAGACTTTAAATATAATTATTTTAGTTTTGATTTTAGTATTTCATAAGGAGTTTTTCCTTTAAATGATCCATGTGGTCTATTGAAATTATAAAAATTCTCCCATTGTTCTAAGTTTTGATTTAGATCGACATCATCAGTATAGCTTAAA
>NZ_DJDM01000021.1:0-18039 GCF_002431085.1 Empedobacter sp. UBA5924 | reverse complement strand
TAGGTCGTCGCCAGTTTTTATCAAAAGCCTCAAGTGAACAACTTGAGGCTTTTTTATCGAATCATCAGGATGTAAACCTGATTAAAAATACAAAAAATATTAGGGTGATTATTACGAAAGGGCTCACCTCTTCCCATTCCGAACAGAGAAGTTAAGCCTTTCAGTGCCGATGGTACTGCTATTGCGGGAGAGTAGGTCATCGCCAGTTTTTATTTAAACTTCAAGATTTAGTTCTTGAGGTTTTTTTATGTTTTAAACTTTTAGTTAGCTAGAAAGTATTATGATAATTTTTACACCATTCAACTAAATAAGAATAAGTTTCATTCTTATTCTACGATTAACAAATTAAAAGAGAGCTTGATGATTTTAAAACAAAAAAGTTCGGAATATCACAAGATGTAATTATGTTAAATGAATATTTTCTAATTTGACTTTAATTGCTTAGTAATAGTCTCAGTTACTTTTTGATAATTTCGGTTAAAGTGATGATTACCACCCAAATAAATTATGTTTTTATTGGTTAAAGTAATTTTATTGTAGGGATAATTTTTTCCATAATCACTTAAAATAATAGATAAATGTAAGTTAGGTAATTGATTAATTTCTGGAATTGTATTCCATTTTCCGCTTACGTTTTCAAAAATTAAATTTTTGTAATGAATCTCAAGATCAGCAGTTTCATACGGATCTAAAAGAATAAGTTGATGAATTCGATCTTTGGTTTTTGTCGGAAGCTCATTGATAATAAATGGAATCGCATCAGCACCAAAAGAATAACCGATAAATACAACTTTTTGATTTTTGTGATTTTTGAACTTTTCTTCTAAAAATTGACTTAATATTTCAGCCGTTTTTTTAGGATCTCTTTCATTCCAAAAATAAACTTTAGAATTTAAAGCATAAATATCATAGCCTTTCTGATAAAGATTTTTACAAATTGATTTTGAAAAAGGTCCTAATCCAGCATCTCCACTTAAATAAAACAAGATAGGTTTAGTGTCATTTTTATTCTCCCATATTTTAAGCGGTAAAGGATCTTTGATATCCACATCATCTCCTTTTGTACGTACGATATACAAACCAATTGTAGTGATAATCAATCCAAATAATATGAGATTTTTAGTTTTCATCTTGAGGTTTCATAACTCTATTTAACGCTTGTGGAAGTTGAATAAGTTCCACTTCATTATCATAAATGATGTATTTGTTGATCCAATAATTGGCGTATTTTTCTTTGAAATCGCGCATTGTTTGATATTGTTTAAACGTCCCAATTCGTTGATAAGCAAATTTCATGAGTTGCTCGGCAATATTATTTGGTTTATCTAAACCAGCCAGAGGAGTTAAACCAATGTTGATATATTTCTTTTGATTTGCTTTGGCGCGATTAATTAATGCAATTATCACCGCATCCATACTACCATTTGGCGAATTGACAGTTCTTCGAAATAAATCGTAAGTCATCTCATCTTTTGCATAATCTGGAATAACATTCAGAAATGTAACCACTTTATTTTCTTCATTTCTCAGCGTAATAATCGTTTGATTTTTTAATATTCCTCTGTCAAATTTACCTTCTGCAAATACAATTTCTTTTTTATCAAATTCTTTTAACCATTCATTTGAGACAGATTCAATTTCATTTAAAAATTCTTCTGTCAAAGGAGGCAAAATAACTTCTGTTTTAAAACCTTTTTTCTCTAAAGTATTCAATGCATTTCGCATCGATTTACGTTCTTTACCTTGAAGATTAAAGGAATCAACTTCAATAATTCCTTCTTGACCAATTAATAAATATTGTTTTTTTAAATTTCTGAAATCAATTAAATCGTTTTCCGAAACTCGATAATAAGCAGTTTTCAAACCTTTTGTTTTGCAATAGTTCTCGAATTCTGAAATTAAATCTGATTTATGCTTTGCATCACATACAACATTATCCAAAACAATAGCAAAATTTAAACCGATTTTATACGCGACAAAACCATCAATATTTGAAGAAAAATAAAGAGTTTTATCATCCATTAATTTAAAATAATCTAATGCTGAATTACCATATTTTTCGACGATTTCTTCTGCTTCTTCATAATCCTGAATACCTTTTGTGTTATAATTTTTAGCTCTAAAAAATGCTAAAATCAATAATATCCAAGAACTAAATCCAAAAAAGATATTGATGTCTTTAAAATCTTCGGCAAAGGTTGTTCTCGGAACTAAATTGTTTTCGCTGAATAATAAGAAGTTTTGAAATGTATAATAAAAAGCTTGATTCCAAGAGAAATCTACACCAAAATGACGTTTATCAATGAAATAAAAACTTAAAACATTGAAAATAAAAATTGCAAAAAATGCCATTAAAAAAATAGAGAATCCTTGTCTTAATCGTTTCAAATTTGTTTTCAATGGATATTGATTCCTGCTGTAAATTAATAGCACGATTGTGAAAAATGCGAATCCAGCTTCTTCGTAATCCAATGCTTTGAATATATTTCCAAAAAATGAAAGTATGGCAAATATTAAAGCAAAAATCCATGCAGATTTTAATCCTTTGATGAGATAAGATGAAGTAATCAATAAAGCAATTCCGACAAATAGAATCATCAATTTTGAAAGATGCATGAATTCGATTGGTAAATACAATTTTTCGAAATGCAAACGTTCTGCAAGAGGAGGAGTGATGACTGAAATTATATTAATCATTCCTAATGTAAAAATCATAACAGCAGGAAAAATTCGTGCAAATAGTTTTCTTCCACGCCACATAAAACTCAAACATCCAAAACCTAAAGGCAGCCAAAATTCGAAAACGCGGTACAATAAAGTTGTAGCTAAACCTTGGTTATGAGAATAGCCGAATTGTGTTAAAATATACACCATCGTAAATTCTACAGCACCCAAACCTCTCAAAAAAGGCGAAATAATCATCAATAAAACAGAAATCGTATAAGCCAAAGCTGCTGCATCAAAAGTGGGTTGAATACCTAACGCTAACATTGCGATGTAGACGTGTAAAATCCCAGTAATTTCGATGATTGTTGAAATTAGAATTGTGAGATTAATATTTTTCCTGTCTAAAGAAGCTTCAAAAATTGGATTGATTTCTTCCGTAATCTTTGGAAATTTATTTTCTATAATTTGATAGAATTTATTTTTGGTTTTGAATGAGTTATAAATGAAATAAACTAGAATTAAAATTATGCCCAAAATGACTAATGATATCCACGAATCATTAAAATATTTGTTGACGTAAATACTATAAATAATGATAGGAACGCCAATGATGAAAACCGTTAATAATCCAATAAAACCATAAATAGAACTTGCCTGAATGATTTTATTTGTTTCAAATTGTTGCTTTTTGATTTGTTTGGGTAAATAAGCCAAAGAACTAATTCCGCCCGCTGGTAGAAAAACACTGATAAAATTTCGTTTGAGAAATAAATTGACAGCGTCCCAAAATTTAAGAGGTAAACCAACTGCTTTGAAACTTGTGATATACATTGCAGCTTGCAGCGAAATATAGAGAATCGTTATTCCGAAACCGATCAATAGCCAAATAGGTTTTGCGCTTTGAATACTCGGAATAATTTGCATCATTTCTTTGCGTTCGCTTCTGAAAAATACAAATGCGAGTAATAAAATAAGTATTGCTAAAACTTGTTGCCAAGGTATTTTTACATATTTTATAGATTTTGGAAACCTCATGTTTGTATGACATTGTTTAGTTCTATTAATTTATCAAAAAATTAAATATCAAAACTTATGATTTGCTTAAAAATAACTTATATTGAAAATAAAAATAAGATATGGAGACTGGATTAAATTTACGTCAAGCTATTTTGAATGATGCAGATAGAATTTGGGAAATTTTGCAACAAGCAATTGAGAAAAGAAAAGAGGAGGGAAGTAATCAATGGCAAAATGGTTATCCAAATCTAGATGTTGTAAAAAATGATATCTCAAATGGTTTTGGTTATATAATTGAGAATGTTGATAATCTAATCATAGGATATGTTGCAATTATTGATGAGATAGAACCTGCTTATACAGCAATTGAAGGAAAATGGATGAATGATGATCCATATATTGTCATACATCGATTGGCTGTTGCACAAGATGTTAAGATAAAAGGTTTAGGAACTTGGACGATGGATGAAATTGAAAAAATAGCAATTATAAAGAAAATACAGAATATAAAAGTTGATACCAACTTTGATAATATTGGAATGTTGCGTGTTTTTGAAAAGTTAGGTTATCATTATTGTGGCGAAGTTTATTTTGATGGAAGCCCAAGAAAAGCTTTTCAGAAAATTATTCAGAATTTAACATAATTGAATATTTTAGATAGAATTTAGAAAAACTAAATAATCAAATTGATAAAAAGATTCCTTTTTTGGAATCTTTTTTTATGAATTTGTATAGGGCAACTATGTTTAAAGTGTAAAATTAATATTTTAACCCCTAATTTTTATAGGGTGTAATTAAAAATAAATGATTTTATTTAAAAATAATCTAATTTTGATAGGGTTAAAATTAAAAACTTATGAAAGTTGGATTAAAATGGAAAGTAGCTTTTGCAATTATAACACTAGTTGCATTAGCTGGATTATTTTGGAAACCAGTTGTAGATATTCCAAATACAGGAGAATTCCTTAGCGAAGAAAATATTGTAAATTCAGATGTCGCCTGGATTTTAGCAGCTGCAGGATTGGTGTTATTGATGACGCCAGGTTTATCATTTTTTTATGGAGGAATGGTGGGGAAACGAAATGTTATTTCTACCATGTTGCAAAGTTTTATTGCCTTAGGTGTGATTTCGATTTTGTGGGTTGTAGTTGGGTTTTCACTGTCTTTTGGTGAATCAATCGGTTTTACAATAAATGGAGAACATTACGGAATTATTGGTAATCCATTAAGTTATCCATTTTTTAATCATGTCGGGGCATTTCCACACAAAGACATGGCATCTACAATTCCATTTGTCTTATTTGCATTGTTTCAAATGAAATTTGCAGTCATTACACCAGCGCTTGTAACAGGTTCTTTTGCTGAAAGAGTGCGTTTTATTTCATATTTGTTATTTATGATTTTGTTTAGTTTAATCATTTACACACCGCTTTGTCATATGGTTTGGCATCCAGAAGGTTTATTGAATAAATATTTTGGCGTAAAAGATTTTGCTGGAGGAACTGTTGTTCATATGAGTGCAGGATTTGCAGCATTAGCAGGAGCTTTGGTGATAGGTAAACGTAAAAACAGAGAACACAAACCTGCAAATATTCCATTTGTTATGCTTGGAACAGGAATGTTATGGTTCGGATGGTTTGGTTTCAATGCTGGTTCAGCTTTGGGAGCAAATGCCACAGCAGCTTTAGCTTTCGGAACAACAACAATTGCTTCTGCTTCTGGAATGATGACATGGATACTTTTTGATAGAATTAATGGTCGTAGCGTTTCTGCTATGGGAGCATGTATAGGGGCTGTAGTTGGATTAGTAGCAATCACTCCAGCTTGTGGATTTGTTACAATTCCTGAAAGTATATTTTTTGGCTTTATTACTGCTATTGTCTCAAATGTAATGGTTCATTGGAAAGTATTAAAACGAGTTGACGATACTTTAGATGTTTTTGCATGTCATGGTGTCGGAGGAATAATGGGAATGATTTTGACAGCTATTTTTGCACATGGTGAAAATGCGAGTTTGTTACATGGCGGGGTGGATGTGTTTGCACATCATATGATTGCTTTGTTGTTTGTCTCGTTATTTACTTTTTTCGGTGCGATTGCTTTATTTTATATTACGGATAAAATGATTCACTTACGTGTGAGTGATAGAGCAGAGTTCGAAGGATTAGATTTGTCGCAACACGAGGAAAGTTTACATTAATTAAACAATGATATTATAAAAAAATCCGACTACTTTTTGTAGTCGGATTTTCAATTTATACTAATCCAGCACGCTTTAATAAAGCATCTGCTGTTGGTTTATGACCTCTAAATTCTTCGTACAATTTCATCGGTTCTACTGTTCCTCCAGATGATAAAAGTTTATAGAATTTTTGAGCTGTTTCTGGATTGAAAATTCCAGTTTCTTGGAAGAATGCAAAGGCATCTGCATCCAAAACTTCTGCCCATTTATATGAATAATAACCAGATGAATATCCACCTTGAAAAATATGAGAGAAGGATGTACTCATCATATTTTTATCAATTTCTGGATACAACTCTGTTTGTTTGAAAGTTTCTTTTTCAAATTGTTGTAAATCATTGATTTCAGCCAAATCATTCGCATGATAAGCCATATCCAATAATCCAAAACTCAATTGACGAACAGTTTGATAACCTTCCATAAAACTTGAAGAAGCTTTTACTTTTTCAATTAATTCTTGCGGAATAATTTCTCCTGTTTGATAATGTTTTGCAAATAATTTTAAAGCTTCTGGTTCGTAACAAAAGTTTTCGTAAAATTGAGAGGGTAATTCAACAAAATCCCAATAAACATTTGTTCCAGAAAGACTTTCGTACGTTGTATTTGGTAACATTCCGTGTAGCGCATGTCCAAATTCGTGGAACAATGTTGTCACTTCCTGAAATGTCAATAATGACGGGGTGTCTTTCGTTGGTTTTGTAAAATTACAAACAATCGAAACGTGCGGACGTTTGGTATTTCCATTCACATTAGAGGCTTCTCTGTAACTTGTCATCCAAGCACCAGGGCGTTTTCCTGCACGCGGGAAAAAGTCTGCATACAATAAACTTAAGAACGCTCCATTTTTATCTAGAACTTCATAAGTTGTTACTTCATCGTTGTATTTATCAATATTATGAATTTCTTTAAATGTAATTCCATATAATTTTGTCGCCACATCAAAAGCTCCTTGAATCACATTTTCTAACTGAAAATAAGGTTTCAATTCTTCGTCAGAAAGACTGAATTTTTTCTGTTTTAGTTTTTCAGCATAGTACGCATGATCCCAACGTTGCAATGTTTCAATCCCATCAGTTTCTTTTGCAAATGCAGTTAATTCCTCAATTTCTTTTTCCGCAAATGGTTTTGCTTTCGTTAATAAATCATTCAAGAAATCTAAAACAGTTGTTGGTGTTTTTGCCATACGTTCTTCCAAAACATAATCAGCATGCGTTTTATAACCTAATATTTTAGCACGTTCGTGACGAAGTTTTACGATATTTTTGACATTTTCTTCGTTATTAAATTCATTATTTTGATAAGCTTTTACACCATTTGCTCTAAACAATTTTTCTCTTAATTCACGGTTTTCTGCGTATTGCATAAATGGAATATAGCTTGGTGCTTGCAACGTAATCAACCAACCTTCGTGATTTTTTTGTTCTGCATCGGCTTTTGCTTGATCAATAGCATATTGAGGTAAACCTTTCAAATCATTTTCATCAGTAATAATCAATTCGTATGCATTTGTTTCAGCCAAAACATTTTGTCCAAATTGCAACGATAACATCGAAAGCTGTTTGTCTATTTCGCGTAATTTATTTTTGTCTTCTTCGTTTAGGTTTGCACCATTTCTAGAAAAACCTTTGTATTTTTTTTCTAATAAATAAGCTTGTTCATCGGTTAAAATCAACGATTCCTTTTGATTATAAACGATTTTAATTCGTTCAAATAAATCTTGATTTAAGCGAACATCATTTCCAAATTCAGATAATAAAGGCGAAACTTCTTGTGCAATTTCTTGAATTTCATCATTCGTTTCAGCAGAATTAAGGTTGAAGAAAATAGAAGAAATTCGTCCTAATTTTTCACCAGAAAGTTCCATTGCTTCAATTGTATTTGCAAAAGTTGGCGCTTCAGGATTCGCAGTAATTGCATCTATTTCTGCTTTCGCCTCTTCAATTGCTTGGATAAAAGCAGGTTTGTAATCTTCATTTTTGATTTTAGAAAAAGGAGCACTTTCAAAAGGTGTTTCAAATTTTTCTAATAACGGATTTGTCATTTATAGTGTATTTTTTTAGTTAAAATATATTTGTTTGAACTCTTTCAAATTCTAATCCAAATGTAAGAAATCTGACAAATCGTCAAATTTAATGTGTGATTAATTTGGAGTTATTTACATTTGTTTTAAAAGTAATCAATTATGAGTTTAGCCTTAATATTCAATCAAAAATCAACAGAAGAATGGCAAAGAAATTTACAAGAATTGTTGCCAGATACGAAAGTTGAAGTTTATCCAAATATCTCAAATCTAGAAGATGTAGAATTTATTGCAACTTGGAAACCGCACAAAAATTATGTGGCTGAATTTCCAAATCTAAAAGTTGTACAATCTGTTGGAGCAGGAATTGACCATTTGTTGCATACCAAAATTCCAGATTCAATAAAGGTAACACGTATTGTTGATCCTGCTTTGAAGCAAGAAATGTTTGAGCATGTTTTGGCTTGTGTTATGACTTCAATGAAAAATCTATTGACGTATTATAAAGATCAAGTTCGTAAAGAGTGGAAGCCTACTATTTATCAAAATATCAAGGAAACAACTATTACTATTTTAGGATTAGGTGAAATCGGAAAGTTAGTAGCAGAGCAATTTGTTGCGTTAGGTTTTCAAGTCAAAGGTTGGTCGAATTCGCCAAAAAATATAAATGGAGTAGAATCTTTTTCTGGAAAAGAAGGCTTGAATGCTGCGATTTCTAAAACTAATTTTATTGTCAATATTTTGCCTTTGACAGATGATACAGAAGGTATTTTGAATAAAGACTTTTTTAAAGAATGTTCAGTTCATGCAGTTTTGATTAATGTTGGTCGTGGAGCACATTTGGTCGAAAAGGATTTATTAATTGCAATCGAAGAAAAACAAATAAAAGAGGCTTATTTAGATGTTTTTGTAGAAGAACCTTTACCAGAAAATCACCCTTTTTGGACGAATGAAAATGTTTATGTAACACCTCATATTGCGAGTGTTACAAATGCAACAACTGCTCTAAAACAAGTTGCAGATAACTACAACAGAATGAAAAATAACGAAACTTTATTGAATGAAGTTTCATTAGAAAGAGGTTATTAGATATACCAAAATGACGTAAGATTTTGTTAAAAAGACGCATTTGTGTTTTTACTTGTCAAAAAAATCTTTTAACATTGTATTAGAAATAATAAAAGCTAAAAATGAGTGATTATATTCAACTTTATTCAATTAATAATATTTTAAGAACTTACAAAGAAGAAGCTACCGATCGTCGGTTAGCAATCTTTGATGTAGGTCCTGAAAACAATTATTATTTTGTAAAACGAAAACCTTATAAGTTTACTTCGCTTGGGTTGATTTTAATTACTGCAGGAACATGTGAAATCACGGTAAATTTAGAACCAACATTGATCAAACGTGATGATATTATTGTGGTTCTTCCAGGTCAGTTGTTCGAGATTATAGAGCATTCGGCTGATTTTGCTGTTCAAGCAATCTTTATTGATTCAGATTTGATTATTGAAGCTGGTTTTCACGTGAAATCCAATAATTTAGTAGAATTTTTATCGTCCAAATATCCTAAAATCATTTCTTTAGATAAAAAGATTGTACGTGATATGCGCTACAATCTGAATAAGATTAGTAAATATACCATCAAGAATGAAAATATCTTTGCAAAAGATTTGGTTTTACATCACTTTTCAGTTATGATGTATGAGATGGGAAATTACTACAACCAAGCTGTAACGGCAAAAAGTACAACGAAAGAAGTCAGAAAGGAGGAATTGGCTAAGCAGTTTTTGTATTTAGTTTCAACTCATTTTCGTCGTCAGCGTAATGTACAATTTTATGCAGATGAAATGTTTATTAGTCGTAAACATTTGACTAAAATTATTGTCGAAGTCTTTAATAAATCACCCAAACAAATCATTGCTGAAGCCATTGTATTAGAGGCAAAAGTCTTGCTAAAGAACCCAAAAAATAGTGTTTCTGATGTTGTGACAGAATTAAATTTTATAGATACCTCAGTTTTTAGTAAATTTTTCAAAAATTATGCCGGTGTTTCTCCAAGAACTTTCATAGCTTCTAATTAATAATTGATGTAAATCAATGTAAATGTGAAAACTTTCTAAAAACGTCTTTCTGACATATTATTACGTTTATTTCGCTAACTAATTTGTTAAATTGAATAGACCTTTGTTGCTCAAATTTTAATTGATGCGTCTTTTAGTAGATAATCGATACATGAGATTTGAATGAAAAGAATTTTATGGTGGTAGATTTTACAAAAAAAATATTTGCACATATTTCAGCAATAGGTGGTTATGTGCCAGAGAATAAACGAACTAATTCCGATTTAGAAAAGATTACAGACACTTCTGATGAATGGATTGTAAAAAGAACGGGAATTAAAGAACGTCGTATTTTAGAGGAAGGTTTAGCGACTTCTGATATGGCGGTTAGTGCAATTGAGAATTTAATTGATACATACAAAAAAGACATCAAAGATGTTGATGCGTTGATTGTTGCGACTTCTACACCAGATATGTTGATGCCTGCTACAGCGAATATTGTATGCGAAAAATTAGGAATAGAGAATGTTTGGGCATTTGATATGAATGCGGCTTGTTCTGGATTTTTATATGCGTTGGACATGGGCGCTTCGTTGATTGAAAGTAGTCGTTACAAAAATGTTCTGGTCATTGGTGCGGATAAAATCAGTGCGTATGTAGACATCAAAGATCGTTCGACAAATATTTTGTTTGGAGACGGTGCAGGAGTGGTTTGGTTAGAGCCTACAAACGAAGAAGGAATTTTAGATGCTTTGTTACTGAGTAACGGAACTGGAAAAGAATTCTTGAATATAGAAGGAGGTGGTTCTTTGTATCCAGCGAGTTCACAGTTGTTGGTTGATGAGAAGCGTTACATTAGACAAGATGGAAAAATTGTATTCAAAAATGCAATTCAATCAATGAGTGATACCTGTGTCAATGTTTTGAAACGCAACGATTTTTCTGTTGAAGATGTAAATTGGTTGGTTCCGCATCAAGCGAATAAACGAATTATTGACGCTGTTGGTAATGAAATTAATATTGAAGAAGGTAAAACTTTAATCAATATTGAAAATTACGGAAACACAATTGCAGCGACAATTCCGTTGTGTATTTGGGAAAATACATCAAAATTAAAGAAAGGAGATTTATTGATGTTGACAGCCTTTGGCGCAGGTTTCTCTTGGGGAGCAAGCTTATTGCGTTGGACAATTTAATCAATAAAAATCATATATTTTTGTTCATAAAGAACGGCAAGAAATTGTCGTTCTTTTTTTATTGTAAACCATTAAATTCTTCACCACATTTCTTGCATTTGAACACGTTTTTGTAGTAAATAGGGTAAACCCAAAATATGATAGAAGATAATAAAGAAAGTAAGCCTTTTCCACCTTTCATCGACTTGTAATTGCTGTAATACTCATTGCTTCCACACTTTGGGCAAACAAGAATTTCGTCCAAATCATTGGTGTAATTTGAAGCATCAATTTCTTCCAATACTTTCATGGCACGATCAGTATCTTCTTTCTTAATTTTTACTTTCACACCACCAATTGCATTCGATAAAAACTGATTCATACCAACCGAATGTTCATCAAAAACAAAAGCATCAATTTGTTCACTTTCTAATTTCGAACGTAAAATATGTGCTTCAATAGGGCTTTCAAATGTTTTTAATGTAATAAGTTCCATGCTAATTGTGTTAAATATTCAATTCAATATCCGATATAAAAATAGTTCTTTTTATCTTAATGTCTTAAATTTTTTAGTAGATGAAAAATGTAATTCAATGTTTATTTTTAATTGTATTGATGATGAATACGACAAATGCGCAAAACCTAAAACAAGTTGCTTATAAAGATGGTTCGCAAAAATTGAACGGTTTAGTAACTGATAATACGACAAAGAAAAGTCCAGGAGTTTTGATTTTACCGGCTTGGAAAGGAGCTGATAACGAAGCAAAACAAGCTGCAATAGATTTAGCAAAAGAAGGCTATATTGCGTTTGTTGCGGATATTTATGGAGAAGGAAACAATCCGAAAGATAATGCGGAAGCGGCTAAAATAGCAGGAAAATACAAGTCTGATTATGCAGCTTATCAAAAACGAATTGATTTGGCGTTGAAAGAGTTAATCAAAGCTGGTGCAGATCCAAGTAAAATTGCTGTAATTGGTTATTGTTTTGGAGGAACAGGCGCATTAGAAGCTGCTCGTGTGCAATTAGCTGTTGTTGGCGTTGTTTCTATTCATGGTGGATTAGCAAAAGATTCGGCTCGAAAAAATATTCCTCTTAAAACAAAAGTTTTGATTGAACATCCTGCTGAAGATGAATCTGTAAAACCCGAAGATATTTCGAATTTAGTAATTGAAATGAACGAAGGAAAAACAGATTGGCAAATGATAACTTACGCAAATTCAAAACACACGTTTACCAATCCAGAATCACCTGATTATAATAAAGTAATGGCAGATAGAGCTTGGGAACATACATTATTGTTTTTAGAAGAAGTATTGAAATAAAACCGTCAATTCGAATGAGATTCTTTTTAGAATTTTGTATCGAGAATAAGGTTTTAGAAGATAAAATTTATCTTAATTCTAATAAAAACCGTAATATGTAAATCTACTGAATAAACAATTGTATCATTTCATACCAAAAAGCAGCTGTAAAAAAGCCTACAATAATACTGATACCAATAATCAAATTGGTTAGTTTGGTGTTGAGTTTAAATTGTTCCGCAATAATACTCGATGTCACTAATGTAGGCATTGCAGCTTCAAAAATAGAGATTTTAGCCACATCACCTTTTATTCCAATTACGATGGCTAAAAGCATTACAACTGCAGGCGCAATCATTAATTTGTAAACCATAGACATCGAAATTTGTGACCATAATTTTCTCCAACCATTAAACTTTAATTGCAATCCAACCGAAAATAAAGCCAATGGACCTACGGTTGCAGCTAATTTGTCGAAGAAAGGTTCGGCAGGAGATAAGTCGATAAATTGAGATAAAATCAATGCACTAATACAACCTAAAAATGGGGGGAAAGTAAATAATCGTTTCAAGATAAATTTAGAATCTATTGCTCCAGATCCATTGCTTCCTCCTTTTAATGCAGAAACTATTCCGATGGTTGACAAGCACAAAAACATGGTTTGATCACAAATAATCGCAATACTTAAATATTTTTCTCCATAAAATGCTGAGATCAAAGGGAAACCAATAAAAGAGGTATTGCTATAGCCGCTTGCCAATTCCAATGTTCTTCTCGATCTCTCCGAATATCCTTTTGCTTTGCTGTAGAATTTCATGTAAAACAAACTTCCAACGGCAATAATGACAGTAGAAAAGATAGGAAATAACATTTCTTGCGACCATTCTACTTTTGGTAAATACTTAAACGAGACTGCTGGTAAAGCTAAATATAAGATCCATGTATTGATCCCTTTATGAGCATCAGGATGTATAGATTTTGTTGCTTTAAACACCATTCCCGCGATTATACAGACTGCGATTAATATAAAGTTTACCATTTTTAGATATTTGGAATGCAAAGTTACAATCCAAATTTTTTTTACCCTTAAGATATCACTTTTTATTCAATGCTTATTTTTTATAAAATGGCAAGATTAGATATATTTAATTTATTATTATCTAAAATTACTTTTGAATAATGATTTTCATTTTCCAAAATAGCTGTAAATGGAGCAGGAATTATTGTATCAGTTGTAGGAAACTAAGTTGTTTTAATAAAATAATTTAGTAATAATATTTTCCCTTCATCTGAGCCATTAGTACCAAAAGTATCAAAATCTCCTTTTCAGAATTTAGATGTTGTTTTCTATTATAATATATGATTAGTTGCTTCAATATAAGTTGTAGGTAAACCAATTTCAGAAATTCCAAAAATAGAATGTTGATCAAATTCTGCTTAGTTCTCATAAGCTAAATATATTCTTCATTCGATTTTACAAAAGTTAATCTTGTCCAACCAACTTGTAAACTAAACTGATTATCGGTTTCTTCAATTAACTCAAAAGCTAGAATAGTTGTATAAAATGATTTTGTTTTTTCTAGCTCATTTGTAAACAATTGTAATTCTCTTATTTTCATTCTGCGATTTTTTATAAAATTAAATCAACAAAAAAGAAGAAAATAACAAGTTGAATTGATTTAATTAATTGCGTTATAAGAAAACTGTTTAATCTACTTCATACTCCAATAAGGCGAGATATGGATTACCTTTTAACTCAAGAACTTTTGCAAAAGCAGGTTCAGTTTTGTACCCATTCTTTTTAAGTTCGATGATTTTGTTTTTGAATGGTTCGTCAAATTTTTCAAGTAGTTTCGCCTCAATGAGCATATGTCGATAGGCATTTTGTTCGGTTGGAATCTTATTCTCTAAATAAATCTCAATTTCAAACGTATCAATTCTAAAATTACAAGTCAAACAAATTTCGTTATTGTTTATTAATTGATTGATTTTAAATTCAAAATAATGAGAAAAATTCTCGGTTAAATGATTTGTAGCGTTTTCAAAATTAGATGTTTCACCAATAATATCAATGTCACTATTTTCAATATTGATTTCAATCGGAATTGTACCTACTACAATAGGTTTGTATGTGTCAAGTTTTTCTAAAATTTGATGATTGCGCAACAAATGAAACACATTGTGTTGTATTTCATTTCCGTGTTCTAAATAATCAATGGTAAGAAAATTTTGCATCATTTTATTCTCATCATAGTTACCAAAGAAGTAGCCACATGCGTTTCTTTGTTCGTTGTTTCGTCAACTACAAAAATCTCTGTGCGTATGGTGCTTATCTTTTTTCCGCCTTTTATCACATAGGCTTTTGATAGTAAATAGCCACCCAAAGCAGGTCGTAAATAATTCACCTTTAACTCAACTGTTACCACATAACAATCGTCGTCATAGTGAGAAACAGCAGCATAACCAGATGAAACATCAACCAAAGAAGCAATCATAGCACCATTAAACATTCCGTGCTTACGTGTCATCATTTCTTGTTTCGGAATCTTAATCGAAACATAGTCCGTTTCGCATTCGATAAGTGATGCGTTATAAAATTTTAAGGTTTCCGAACGATTAAAACTTGCTTCTACTAATTCTCTTTTTTCTGGCGTCATATAAAATTGCTTTCAACAAATATAGAGATTTGTCGAAAGCAATTTCAGTTATGCAGTTACGTTATTCAAGTTTTCTTCTTTGATAATTGTATTTTGATGCGACAAAATTACTTTATCCAAACCGCGATAATAATTCCCTTTGTCGACGGTAATCAATAAATTATTTTTCGGAATATTATTGATAATCTTATCATTCGGGAAATGTTGTTTCGAGTTTTTGAAAGTAATAAATACATCATCTTCAGTTAGATTTTTGACATCTTCTTCCGAAATAATATCAATCAATTCATAAGGTAAATAAAGTTGATCGAAGATATAATGAAACGTTTTAAGGCGTTTTCCGTTCAATTCTTTGCTATGTTGCAAAAAGTTTCTCAATCTATGTACAACAGCGTAGAAATTACCTACCAAAGGCGGTTTGGGAATATTACGTTCGAACAAGCAACCGTCGATTAAACTAAGCGGAAGTTTAATGTTCAATTCATCTGTTTTTACATTGTATAGATGGCGATAATCCAAACTTCTTTTCTTGAATTCTTCGATAATATGATCTTTTAGCGCAGGAACTGTAATAGGCAATTGTTGATTGATAAAATCGACCAATTTTTCATCTGATATAGGAGCTAAATTAAGCTCAGAAATGTTTTGTGACATACAATAAATAGTTAAAATAAAACAATTATTGTATTTCGATAATAGGGGATTTTTCGTTGTTTTTGGATGAACTCCCGTATTGTTTTACCACCGTGGAGACTCCTCTCGGTTGGTATCGTTTTCTACGATTCGAAATACGGTGTAAAACTACATAAAAAATTGAATATGTAGTAATCTATTCTAATAATTTTATTTTAAAACGATTATTTAGAGTTAAATAAATACTTCTAGTCAAGCTAAATTTATTTCAGCTTCGCACTCAAAAAAAGATGTTTCGGCAAGCTCAACAAGACAGTAGATGTCATTCTGAATGTAGCTTTAGCGGAATGAAGAATCTAAACTTTTCCAGTAGAAGATGTTTCGGCAAGCTCAACATGACAGTTACTAATGGTAGTTTGTTATTCCAAGGTATCGAGGAATCTATTTCTATGTTTCTATGTGGTTAAAACTTTTATGTTCTGAATTAGATGTGACCCTGAAACAAGTTCAGGGTGACTTAAGGAGTCCGTCAAGTTGAATTCATTTCAACTTCTCATTAAGAAAACACCTCTATAATCTCCTCAAGGAGATATTTTTCACGTATTGTCATTCTGAATGTAGCTTTAGCGGAATGAAGAATCTAAACTTTTCCAGTAGAAGATGTTTCGGCAAGCTCAACATGACAGTTACCAATGGTAGTTTGTTATTCCAAGGTATCGAGGAATCTATTTCTATGTCTCTATGTGGTTAAAATTTTTATGTTTTGAATTAAATGCGACCCTGAAACAAGTTTAGGGGGACCACTTCGCTATTAAAAATAGAGATTTAGAAAATTTTACAAATAATTAAGATAAATTTAATTGTTTGCCGAAAATTATTTTATACATTTGAATAACAAAGTAATTAAAAAATGAAGTTTACGTGCTTATATATGTCGATTCGCAAACAGGTTTGGAATATCCAGACGTGGGAAAGTCATGTATACTAAAAAGAGATTTTATTTTTTAATATATTTTAGGTTTCCCCGTCGATTTTCGATGGGGATTTTTTTTAAACAAAAACAACAATTACCAATATAAAATTAAAAACAATGCAAAGTTTACAACAAGTAACGATCCCAGTTTGGCCCTTAGAGGACAACACAATCTTAAACAATGTTTCGGTAACATTTCAACTTTTTGGACTTCCATTAGGAACAGCTCCAGTCATTTTGATTAACCATTCCTTACATGGAGATTCAGATTGTACCTATCATTGGGATGGAGTCATGGGGAAAAACAAAGCAATTGATCTTAATGAGTATACGGTAATCTGTATAGATATTCCTGGAAATGGCGTTTCCGAAACCATAAAGTACGACTATATTCCACGCGATCACATTACAGCACGCGATGTAGCGGTATTGTTTTGGTTGACGTTATTTGAATTGGAAGTAGACGAGATTTTTGCCATTATTGGTGCAGATTTAGGTGGAGGATTAGCGTGGGAAATGGCATGTTTGTATCCAAATAAGGTGCTGAATATTATTCCGATAGCAGCAAGTCCTAAGACTACAGATTGGTTGGTAAAAGAGCCAACAGCTAAAAGCGAATACCTGAAATCTATTTTTTATTCGATAGATATATCACGCAATAGAGGCGATATATTGCAAGTTTCGCAATACATCAAATCAAAAATACATGTGATTTATGTGAAGAATGGAAACTTGTTCAACAAAGCAGAATTGAAACGTTATTACGCCAAACTGCAAGAGTTTAACAAACATGTACAGTTCCACGAAATAGAACAAATAGAAGACAACGAATTACTAAAAGCAAACATCGATAAGGTTGAAAAAATAGTAGACGGTATCCTCGAAAAAGAGTTTATCAATAATGTCGCATAAAAACTAAAGCTCCTGATAAGGAGCTTTTTTTTAGTGAATTTTATATAATATATTAAGAAATAGTCTTCTTGTCTAAATTTATAATTTCTTTGTCTAATAATTCTTTAAATAAATCAATAGTATTATCAATATATTTTCTTGGATTACCAGAAGCAGTTATATAAAATTTGTTTAATTTATTAACTATTTCATTATATTTTAAATCATAATTGTCAGAATCATAACTATCAATAAGAGTCTTATACCAATTTATTGAGTTATGGGTTAATTTTCCATATTTTAAAGGAGTTTTATATTTAAAGAAAGATTTGTATAAGTATTTTAAATCTTTCAAATTTTCATGATTTTCTAATAAATAATACCCGTTGTGCATTTTGA